>NZ_JAMBPS010000031.1:0-96318 GCF_024206515.1 Paraburkholderia sp. CNPSo 3281
CGGCCGGATAGCCCAGATGGTGTCCGAGTTCGGCGCCCAGCGCCCGCTCGATCAGCGCCTTCTTGAACGCCGCTGAGGCGGCATGCACCGCTTCGGCCGTCATCGGCCCCTTCACGAACTGGTCGATCAGTTCCTTCGGAATGGACGGCAACGCCGTCAGGGCCTCGGCGGACGTCTTGGGTTTGCGTGGCATACATGCTCCTTGAGCTACATGTTATGCCTTACACACAAAATTTATGACAGGCCCGTCGGACTGACGATAGATTCAACTTCTGGCACTTGCGGCGCATAGACCTTGTTCTTGTCCTTCGGCTTCTGAGGCAGGAATCGCTTCATGCGCTCAATCAACTCCTGCTGTGTCAGGCGGTCTGAGCATGCTACCTTAGCGACCTGCCGCTCCAAGGACGCGTACGTAAAGCTCCCTCATACGCTCGTACCGCTTCACGTGTGCGTACGTTTCGCTCCATAAAGTCGCCCAGAGTACTCACCGCGGCCGGATGAGCGATTCTGTCGTTGGAGCAGTCTACCAGTCAGTGCAATCGCCTTCCCCCGTGGACGGGACTGCCGCGGACCATATAGAACACCGCCAAATTCCTCGTCGTTGATGCGCACTTTGGTGCTTCCATCACGCACACGCACAAAAACGGAAGCCGTGCGAACCTACATCGGCCCAAGGAACAAACGCACATAACTCGGCCTCGACGACTAGCTGTCAATAAGAATTTGACGCATTTACAGGCCGTCTTTTATGCCCCCGCTGTCCACGCACGAACGAAAAACGAGGTGGTTGATAATGGTATTCAGCAGTAAATGGCGTAGCAAATTTTCCTCCAGCCAGATCCTCTTTGACAAAGTATGAATTAACCCCCATTAAGTCGCAACCGACAAGAACCATGCCTTTCTTCTCACCCTCGATTTCGATTCGCTTGAGGCTCGCTCCAAACCAATTAGTGCCATCCCATACCTCGTCGGGCTTATACGGGACTTCATAATCGATCGTCGGCGGGAAATGTGCATTATATTCCACACACGCGACACGCGCAGGAGTTTTAATGGCTCGGAACAAATGCGATGTATGTTGATCGACATCTACAGAAAGGAAATCAATTTGTTCGCCAAGCTTCGCCGAATCAATCAAGGATTGAATAGAGTTCGGCGTAGCCATCGCATGAATAAGCTGTAATCTTCCACTGACAATTTCTCCGTGAAAATTATTACGAATCGATTCACAATGTATCGCGTCACATTCGATCCATAACCCTTTCCAACCAAGCATGAGAAGTAGCCTAGTTGTGTTTTCAGAGCCATCTCCAACACCGATTTCCAAGAAAGTTTTATGTTGCACTCCAATTCTTGAAAAAATTTCAGAAATGGTGGCGTCTTCGTAGGTCTGAGAGAAAAGGTGAGTGGAGTATTTTGCAATGTAGCGATCGCCGAATTTTTTCATTTGCAATGCAATTAAATAATCCTCGAAGGCCACGCTTTGAAATTCCTTGGATTGCCAAGTGTGAACATGAATATTATCTAAGTATTGAGCTGTTTTTTTAAAAATAACACCTTCCTCCTCTCCCCATAGCTTGATTTGTTGAGGAACACTTTCTCGGGCGCCATCCGCGAGCCACCTTCCTGCGAAACGGAAGCCTCGACGTAGTAATTGTTTGAGCATGGTTCTCGCGCTGGTGAGAGTCAGTGGGGGGCCAAGGATGAACAATACAACAAGCCGCCGCTTCTTGTTGAGCGGCGTAGCGGTCCGCTGCTGCAATTTCGATCGCAGAGTGATGCAAGCTATTTCGCACCAGCCAGGGTTCGCGACCGCATTCAAAAAAAAACGTGCCACGCTAGTATGCGCAGCGCCCATGATGAGTTCGCAACAACACAGCGGTTACTCCGTCACGGCGCTCGATTCCCTGTTCGCAGGGAGCGCTAGTACAACTTTGAACATCGTCACAGCGCGATCCACTGCAACGCAATGACCCGACCCGCAGCAAGCGCGAACTGTGCATCTGAGCCCGTGCCGCAGCGACACCAATCGGAACGTTTCATCGCGACGCAGTAACCATAAGTAGGGCCACCTGAATTTGCATTGTTTGTGGCGACAACTGCATTGAAAATTTCCGTGCTTGGTCCTGAGTAACAAGGTGAAAATGCCGGCGCTTTCTGCTGCACCTACGTGGCAATGGATCGGCGCCGAGTGTAAATCGCCCCCAGAAATCCACTGGTCAACCCCTACTGATGCCTCCGCTCGCATTTGATGCTATTGTTGCTTGACTATTGCTTGATTTTTCCGTAGGTTTCTGCGTGATGACGTGATGTAGTTGCCATATTTCGCCGTGGGAGATGTGCACAATCGAGCTCCGATGCCCCATTTCCCGATGAAAATCCGGTGCATGCATTCCGAAAAGGACAGTTACTTATGAGCAGGACATATCAGGTTATCGAAGCGAGCAACGCCGAATCTGATTCCGAGAAACTGCTTTCATTGATGGGGGAATTGCTCAATTATTCGGATGGAATGCCGAATCAGGCGGACGTCCCAGCGGCTATTTCTGTGCATCTCCCCCATGCACATTCATTGGTCGATGGAATTGCTGCAGAGATCGGTAATGCGAAGCACGGAGCTTACTTCGATGTGTCGCGAAATCGATATGCGCATTACTTTGCTGCAGGAATGGCTTATCTGAAATCGGAATCAGTCATACTCGATATCGGCAATGCACCTGGTCACGTCGGCATCGGATTCACCATGTTGGGACACACGGTTCGCGGACTGAACCTGAATGCCAATTGGCGCAGCACCTATCCGAACCAAACGTGGTTTGAGAAGTTTAATGTTATCGAGACAGATCTCGAATCATCTGGAATCCCGGTTGAGAGTGAATCGTTCGATGCGATCTTATTTACAGAAGTGCTCGAACATGTAGGGATAAAACATCCGCTCGACATCATCAGAGAGATGCACAGAATTTTAAAGCCGGGCGGAGTCGTTATTTTTTCGACGCCGAACGTATGCAATATTTCGAATATTTATGCGTTGCTGAGGGGAAAGAACATCTTCTGGGCGCCGGAAATATTTTATGGAAGTCTTGACCGCCATAACCGTGAATATACGCCGCAAGAAGTCGAAACGCTCATGCGAAATGCATGCTTGGATCCAGTGGTGACGTGGGGTCTCAACGATTACTCGAATTGGCGCGGAGATGGCGCGGATTTTGCTCAGCGATTTATTCAGAAGTTCGGCGCCGAGCATCCGCTTTGCAGAAATACGATCGCGGGTGTATATCGCAAGAAATCTGCGTAAGTACCGCGGCGCTTCTGAAGCGGCAGCTATAGCGAATGAAGCAAGGAACATCGTCGCACAGAATAATATGAAAAGCCGCCTTCTGGCGGCTTGTTCGCTTCCAAGCCTTGCATAGATTTCTCATCACTCATCCGGTCATCGGCACACGCGGACAAGTAGAATCTGGGGCAACCGGAGTGTCCGACTGGCGACTGGCCCGCGCTATTTTGAGATGAGAACTCAAAGCTACCAGAATAGCTTACGTGGAACAGTCACATGATCTCCAAGGCGAGCTATCCAATAAGGGGATGACAAGCCTGAGTAGTCCGTCCTGAATGGGTCACTTTGACCTGCGGCTGTATCACACCTCCGATAGCGCGAGTGCGAACGCAAAATCGAGGCGCGTGAATCATACTTTGCCTGAGGCGCTCGATTCACACAGACCTTTTCGCCTTCTGGGACGCGGTTGTCTTGGCACGCCGCGCTCGCGTGGAATGTTGGAGCAAGGACTTCATCGCCTCACGCAATGATCTGGACTTCGGACTTTCTCCTCAACGGATACGTGCGCAATAATCTGTGACGACGATGACGCGAAGCAAGCGCTTGCAGGTCAATTTGACAAACGGATAAGCACGACCATTGTCTGCAGCGCTTGATTGACGAGGTCATACCAATCAAGCTTGCCCCGAAAGCGAATAGATCACTTCAACCGTCATTGCAGATGCAGCGTCAATCGTGCGAAGCGTTGGGATCACTTTTCTTTAGAAGAACTTCTAGCCGTCCCCTCATAACCATTCCGACCACTTCCGGCTTGTAGGTTCGCTCAATTCGCTCGCGCGCGGTCCGTCGACGTGCCTCGCCCTCCGAGGGGTCTTTGACCACTCGCCGCATAATATTCGCTGCCTCATCCACATCCGGTTCTGCCCAAACCTGACCGGCGGACCACGGATATTCATGCTGCTGGACGGCACGCAATTGATAAGGGACGGGATAGCCCGTTTCCTCGGTCAAGAAATCGGTCGATCCCGAAAAATCCGTACCAATAATGATCCGCTCGAATGTCATGGCCTCCGCCATCCCAAGTCCGAAGCCTTCCGCACGATGCAGGGAGACATACGCATCAGACGAGCGAATCAATCCGAGCATCTCATCGCGAGGCATGTTCCTATCAAACAGGACAATTCGCGGATCGCTCTTCATCGCTTGTTCAATAGTTGCCTTGACGTCGGGAAAATGATTGGGTGCTCCGGTCGACTTAATTACCAGGCCGACGCGCTCGTCACCACGCGGGAAAGCTTGTTGAAATGCGCGCAGCACGCCGAGCGGATTCTTTCTGAAAGGCGACGAGTAGTAATCGAAGCTGAACATGAAGTAGAACCGCCCTTCTTCCATGCCAAAGTGTGCGCGACCCGGATGGTCGCCGCCAGTGTCTTCCATAGCGGGCGGGATCACGACTATGGGGCCATCGAAGATTTGCGCGAACGCTTCCGCGATGAACGTGTTGGGTGCCCAAATTTCCTGGATGTTCGTGAGATTGGCGCGCCATTCCTCAGGTGCCCGCGGCAGTTCCCAGTACGGGCAGAGGATGTTGTACGCTCCGTCCAGCAACTTCGGATTCAGCGACTTGACAACTACGGGCATCTGGTCGCACGCGACCTCGATGAAATTGACCTTGTACCGGTGCGCCATATCGTAGCGCTGCGGCATAAACGCCTCTAGCAACCGCGTTTCGATGCCCACGCGAAACGGATAGACCGCGAACGGCAGCCCAGCCGCCTCCGCCGCCTTCAGGTTCGCGCGAAACGCCTGGCCCAACCCGAGCGCGCCCTCCGCGTATCCGATGAAGAGCACGCCGTGGCGCTTTTCGTCGCTTGCGAGTGGAACCTGCGTGGCGGCCGCCACCTGTTGCGCACTCTTGCGCTGCGCGAGACGCTGCCTGAGCCATTGCTTGCGCGTCTTTAGATAGGGCGCGAGCAGCCGACTCGACGCAACTGACGACGCGTATCGCCAGCCATACGGCTCCAAGTTTTCGGCAAAAAACGACAGCAGGAAACCGGTGCGCCGCATGCCACGCGCGACAATGCCACGCACGCGGCTCGTGGTCTGGCCCGGTGGCGTGAGACCTAACGGTTGCGGCAGCGGCATGGCGCCACCGGTGCGGCCATCGGCCGTCAGCAGGCGGCCTTCGTCCTCCGCAATGAGCGCGCGGCGCATCGCAAGACTCGCCTCGCGCCATGAGAAGCCCGTGCGCACAGTGCGCACGCCAGACTCCGCAAGCGCTTGATAGGTCACCGCGTCCATCGTGCTGGCTTCAAAAAGTCGCGAAGTCAGTTGCTCGGTCGAAGGCTCCCACCAGTTGCCGACATCGCCGAATCCCTTGTCGGAGTAGTTCGCGACGATGGGTGTGCCGTCGAGCGTCAACGCCCCCGGAATTACGAAATCAGCGGTGGCGCCGAAGTTGCCAAAGATTGCTGGCGTGCCGCAGGCCATCGATTCCGCGACGCTGAACCCGAACCCTTCTGAGCGCGACGAGCACACCGTGAAGTCGACGCTTCGATAAATCGTCGCCAGCGCCTCGTTGTCCATGCCGGTCAGGTTCTCGTAGACGGAGATGCCCTCGTCCGGATACTCGGCGACCCGGAAGTTCTTCCACACGTAGGTGCTCGCGGGCGCTCGCATCGCACTAATGAGACCGGCACCCATCAGAATTAGCCTCGCACCGGGCTGTGCGCGATGGAAAGGCGCCCATGCCTTGAGCATGACGTCGAGGCCTTTGCGATACTGATTGTGCGAGAACCACAGAAAGGTCTTCCCATCTGTGAAACGCTGCGCCGCGCCCCAAGGCTGGAAGACATCGCTTTCGACACCGAGCGGCATGTAGTGCACGCGCTTGAAACCGGCCTGCCGGTACACGTCCACGTTCCAGCGGGACGGATTGAGCACGAGCTTGTAGCGATCGCGGAACGCGAGCCACGCCTCGGGTATGCGCGTCGTTTCCCAGACCGAGTAGAGGTAGCCGAACGGCTCAGTGCCCGGATGCGAGAAGATCAGCTCGGCCGCGTCCGGATGCACGAGGCCGTACTTGCGCAGGTACGGATGAAGGTGCTTGTTGATGATGTTCCAGGAGTTCGTGGCATCGGACTTGTGGTCCTGATGGGCCACGTAGTGCCCGAGGAACTTCTGCGCGAAAAGCTTCTTGTTCTTACGCAGATAATTGAGCTTGAACTCACTCGGCTTTGTCGAGAACGTCGAGCTCGTCCAGTGTTCGATCTGGGAATTCGGCAGATATGCGCAGGTATAGCCCGCATCGCGCAGACGGAAGCCGAAATCAGCGTCCTCATGATAGAAACCGTAGTCGTCGTCGAGAAAGCCGATCTTCTCGATCGCCGACATACGAACGCCCGCCAGCGTCAGTTCGCAGAAATCCGCCTCCAATCGAAGCGGATGGCCGCACGGAGGCATGAAATCGTGCGTGAATGAAAGCGTTTCGAGATCCCAGTAGACGCGATACGCGAGCCTTCGGATACCCGCGGCCTCGTCGACCAGCATCTGTGCCGGCGCGACGATGCCGAGGTTCGGATCAGCCTGCAATTCGGCGAGCAGCTCGCGAATGACGTCGGTCGTGAACGCGATGTCGTTGTTGCCCACGAACACGAACTCGCAACCGCGTTCGGCAGCCATTCTCGCACCGATGTTGCACGCTTCGGTATACGTGTGGGCACGGCCAAGCTGCACAAACCCGACCCCGGCCTTGCGGCACACCTCTTCGGTGTGATCGGTGCTACCCTGATCGAGCACCACGACCAGTTCCGCAGGAATCCGGAGCGTCGGCAACATCCTCTCGAGCAATCGCCCTCCGTTGATCGACGGAATAGCGAGGAGAGTTTTGCTGAGGGCGGCTTCGATTTGCATGATTTCAGGTGGAAGACGTCTGGGACAGGGATAAAGCGCAGCTCGCGCGCGGTCGCTGCGGCCGCGCTACGGGCACTTGCATGACGCAAACTTGCGAGAATGTCGCCGCGCCCTCGCAAGTCACAGGGCACGGCACCGGTGCCCCTTGCGCGAGGACACTTGGAATCGGGAGGCGACGCAAGACACCGGAAACCAGGCGACCGCATTGCGCGATTGCCCGTTGCCAGGCGCTCGCTCCCGGCACTTAGAACGAGAAGCCGATCCGGTTACGCTCGATATCGGTCTTGACCATCATCGCACAAAGTTCTTCGAGCGTAGTCTTCGCGCTCCAGCCGAGTACTTCCTTTGCGTGCGATGCGTCGCCGACCAGGAGATCGACTTCCGCGGGACGATAGAACTTCGGGCTCACGCTCACGAGCGTCTTGCCGCTCGAGCTGTCCACACCGTGCTCCTTCTCACCCTCCCCGCGCCACTCGATCGCAACGTCCGCGGCACGGAACGCCATCGACACGAAATCGCGCACCGTCTCGGTCCGGCCCGTGGCGAGCACGAATGTTCCCGGGGCGTCGGCCTGCAGCATGCGGTACATGCCTTCGACGTATTCCTTGGCAAAACCCCAGTCGCGCTTCGCGTCAAGGTTGCCGAGCTCGAAACGGTCGATCTTGCCTAGTTGGATCTTCGCAACTGAGTCGGTAATCTTGCGCGTCACGAACTCCTGGCCGCGCAGCGGCGACTCATGATTGAACAGGATGCCGCTCGAACCGAATATATCGTACGACTCGCGATAGTTGACCGTGATCCAGTGCGCGTAGAGCTTTGCGACACCATACGGACTGCGCGGATAGAACGGCGTGTCTTCCTTCTGCGGAATTGCCTGGACTTTACCGAACATTTCCGAGGTCGACGCTTGGTAAAAGCGGATGCTGCGATCGACAATGCGAATCGCCTCAAGCAGGTTCAGCGCGCCGACGCCCGTAATTTCCGCAGTCGTGGCAGGCTGTTCGAACGAGACGCCCACGAAGCTTTGCGCTGCGAGGTTGAACACCTGGCATGGCTTGGCCTTTTCGAGGATGCGGATCGTGGCGCCGAGGTCCGTGAGGTCGTGCTCGACGAGATGAAGCTTCGGGTGATCGAGCACGCCCAGCTCCTGCATGCGCCAGAAGTTGACAGAGCTGGTCCGTCGATACGTACCGTAGACATCGTAGCCCTTTTCAAGAAGCAGCTGCGTTAGGTACGCGCCATCCTGGCCGGTAATCCCGGTAATCACTGCACTAGTCAACTCTGATACCTCACAATTTTGGTTCGACTGCCGATGGCGGCTCGCTCACGAGCCGCGCCTGAGTGGACATGATGACCATGTCGATAAAAACTCTGCGCATCGCCGCGCATGCCCTGCGAACACCTCAAACCGGACGCGGCGAGGCCTCCCGGCCGTACACGTCCTGCAGGCGCACGATGTCGTCCTCGCCGAGATACGAGCCAGACTGCACTTCGATTAGCTCCAGCGGCAGCTTGCCCGGATTCTCGAGACGATGCGTGACGCCAAGCGGAATGTACGTCGACTGATTCTCCGCCAACAGAATTTCCTGCTCGCCGTTCACGACGCGAGCCGTGCCCTTCACCACTATCCAGTGCTCGGCGCGGTGAAAATGCATCTGCAGCGACAGCGACGCACCCGGATTCACGACGATGCGCTTGACCTGGAAACGCTCGCCCTGATCGATACCCTCATACGAACCCCACGGCCGGATCACCTTGCGATGCGTGACCGACTCGTGGCGGCCAAGCGCGGTCAGCCGCTCGACGATCTTCTTGACGCGCTCAGACTGATCGCGATGCGCAACGAGGATTGCATCCGCCGTTTCGACGATGACGAGATCCTTCACGCCGATGGCAGCGACCATGCGGTGTTCTCCGCGAATGTAGCTGTTGGACACGTCATCGATCATCACGTCCCCGTGCAGCGAGTTACCGTCCGCATCCTTTTCCGAGATCTCCGCGAGCGCCGACCAAGAGCCGATGTCGCTCCAGTTCAGACCGCACGCGGCCACCATGACTGCGCGGTCGGTCCTCTCCATCACTGCGTAGTCGATTGAAATGTTCGGGCTTGCCTCGAACGTCTGCGCCTCGAGGCGGATGAAGTCGTCGTCGCGTTTTGCGGCGGCCGTCGAAAGGCGGACCTGCTCGAACACCTTCGGCTCGTAGCGCCCCAGCTCGTCGAGGTAGACCGACGCTTTCACCATGAACATGCCGCTGTTCCAGAAGTATCCGCCTTCGGCCAGAAAGCGCGTGGCGGTCTGCGCGTCAGGCTTCTCTGTGAATGCGCGGACGTGCCAGGCGCCTTCGCTTCCCGCGAGAGGCTCGCCACTGCGAATATAACCATAGCCCGTGTGAGGCGTCGCCGGCTCGATACCGAAAGTGACCAAATTGCCTGTTGCCGCGATGTCGCGCGCTGTCGCTGCAATTTTTGCAAACACATCTTCGGCAAGAATTACATGGTCTGACGGCAGGATCAGTAGCAATGCGTCCGGATCCCGTTCCATCGCAATCAGCGCGGCGGCAGCCACCGCAGGAGCAGTGTTGCGCCCCACCGGCTCTAACACGATCGCTGACGGTGAGACGTCCATTTTCCGTAACTGATCAGCGACAAGGAAGCGCTGCTCGTTATTGGTGATCACGATCGGTGCCGCGACGTTTTCGACACCATGCAGCCGTCGCACCGTTTGCTGTACCAGCGTATCGCTCCCCGTGAGCTTCAGGTATTGCTTTGGATAGCCGCCACGCGACATCGGCCACAGGCGCGTACCGCTGCCACCGCACAGAACTACAGGGAATACGTTCACGTTCACTCCGTTAAATGTTCTTGCTTCAAACGACCATGTGCGCGGCCGCGCCACGTGCCACGGTGTGCGGCACCAGCGGCCCCACACGAGACGGCCAGGCCAGATCAAAATCGTCGCGCATCAGCGACAGGTTCGGGCTGTAGCAAGGATCGTCAGTAAGGCGCTCACCCCAACGCTGCAGCATATAGGCGGCTTCCCGCTCCAGGCGCGTGCGGCGCACCGGGTCGTTGTCCTGTCCGCGCGTGGCGGACTCATGGTGGTACAACTCTGCGAACGGGGTCCACACGCTACGGTAGCCTGCTGCGCCCAAGCGCAGACAAAAATCGACATCGTTGTAGGCAACAGCCAGATCTTGTTCGTTCAGGCCGCGCACCTCCTGATAAACGGACTTGCGCACGACGAGGCAGGCAGCCGTCACCGCGGAAAACGCGCCAACCAGCGCCATGCGCCCGCAGTAGCCGCGCGCCGCACGTGGAAAGTGCTTCCCGATGTTGCCAGCCACGCTACCCATGCCGAGCACAAGACCGGCATGCTGAACCGTATCGCCCGCATAAAGCAGCTTCGCGCCTACTGCCCCGATGTCGGGCTGCAAGGCGAGCGCAACCATCTCCGAAAGCCAGTCCGGCGTAATGACTTCGATGTCATTGTTGACGAGCGCGACGAGCGTTCCGGCCGCCTGTGCCACCGCGCCGTTGTTCAGCGCGGAATAGTTGAACGGCCCATCGTCGCGCAGCACCCGGATACGCGCACTCTCGGCAAGGCGCTCGAGATACTGGAGGGTCTGCGGTTCGTCCGAGCCATTGTCCACCACGATGATCTCGTAGTTCGAGTATGTCGTCTTCTGCAGGATGCTGTCGATGCACTGCTGCAACAACGCTTGCGCGTTGCGGGTCGGCACGATCAGGCTGACGAGCGGCGGCTGCGCGGGCAACGCGCGACGCACGCGATAGCCATAGCCAAGATATTCGGCCTGCCAGTCGAGATCGCGGCGCGCGAAGTGCTCGTTGAGCGCCCGCTCGCCGGCAATGGCGGCATAGGGCTTCGCTTCCGCGGTCGATGCCGTGCTCGCCGCGTGCACTCGCCAGTGATAAAGCACTCGCGGAATGTGCTGAATGGCGGCAGCATCCACGCGTTCAGCGCAGCGCAACGCCAGATCATAGTCCTGCGAACCTTCATAGCCCACGCGAAAACCGCCGACTTCGTCTAGCAACGTCTTCTCGAACACGCCGAGGTGGCTGAACATGTTTTGCGAAGCAAATAGCTCAGGATTCCACGAGCACTTGAAATACGGATCACGGCGCTCGCCGGCCGAGTCGATCTTGTCCTCGTCTGAGTAGATCATGCGCGCGTCCGGATGCCGGCCGATCGTCTCGGCCACGCAGTAAAGCGCGTGTTCGGGCAAAAGGTCATCGTGGTCGAGCAGCGCCACCCACTCGCCCGTGACAAGTTCGAGCGCGCTGTTCGAAGCAGCGGAGATATGGCCGTTCGTCTCGCGGAATATCACCTTGATCCGTTCGTCCTCGTGCGCATAACGCTCAAGCAGCGGACGGATGGCGGAGTCGGTCGACACATCGTCGGCAATGCACAACTCCCAGTGCGCGTAGAGCTGCGCACGCACCGACTCAATCGCCTGCGCGAGCCATTCGGGCTTCGGGTTGTACACTGGCATGATCACGGAAATGCGCGGAGCATGCGCTAACCCTGCAACGCGTGCACGAATAGCCTCGCGCGTGGCGTCGTCGATCTGGTCGTACAGGCGAACCCATTTCGCATAGCGATCCTGACTGATGCCCCCCGGTGCGCCTGCGCGCAACCAGACAAGTTTGTCCCGCACGCCCACGAAACCCTCGCGGCGATACACGCCGCACGCCTTGCGAACGGCGGCACTGAGGCCACCGCCACCGGTAACCCGACTCACAAGCGAACGAACATCCGATAACTTCACTTTGCTCCGCACCCTGTCGCGCCATGGCGATCACCGCCATGCTAGCGCCCGCCATAACGGGCTAGACTTCATTTTAGTCGTTGCCTGCTGCCCGCGAGACAACCGCTGAGTGCCGGCGATCCGCCGCCCGCACGCGTGCACGAAAACGAACGTTTGCGCATTTGTTGCCGCCCCACACCGTGATCAGCCCGTTGCCTCTTCATATTGCGATACGACATCCTCCACCGCCCCGAACGCTCGAACACGCCCGCGCTCCATCCAGAGCGCTTTGTTGCACACCCGGCGGATCTCGCTGTTTGAGTGCATTGCGAGCACGACGATTTCTGCGCGGCTGCGCAAATCGGCTAAGCGCGCTTCCGCTTTGTGCATGAACGAGGCGTCGCCAACGCCCATGACTTCGTCGAGCAGCAGGATTTCTGCATCAACAGCCGTCGACACAGCGAACGCGAGACGAACCTTCATCCCGCTCGAATACGTCCGGATCGGCAGGTCAAGGTAGTCTCCCAGCTCGCAGAACTCGGCGATTTCCTCCTGCTTCTCGCGGATCTCGGCATCGGTCATACCTAGCAGCAGCCCGCGCAGGCGGATGTTCTGCCGACCCGTCGAGTTTTCATCCATGCCGAGGCTGATGTCGAGCAGCGGCACAACGCGGCCTTCCCCCGTGATCTCGCCCGCCGTCGGAGGATAGATACCGGCCAGCGCGCGCAGCAGCGTCGATTTGCCCGCGCCGTTGGGTCCGATCAGCCCGATGCGGTCGCCGCGCTCGAAGCGCAGGTTCACGTGCTCGAGCGCCCGCACAATCACCACGCCATCGTTGTCCTCGGCGATACGGTTGCGCCGCCCCACGCGCAACACCTGCTTCTTGAGCGAACGCCCTTGCACGTCGAAGATCGGCAAGTGGAGGCTCACGTTGTTCAGTTCGATGAATGCCATGTCTTGCTCATCAGATCCAGTAAGGAATGCGCTTCAGGTAGCGGCCAGTCAGCAGCAGCGCGATCGGCCAGCCAATTGCCGCCATGCCGATCGTGATGCCCCAGGTCAGCGGGCTCGGCATCTGCCCGATCAGGGGACCGCGCACGACTTCGAGCAGATAGGCAAGCGGATTCCATTCGACGATGAACGAGAAACGATTCAACGCATTCGGGCGGAAAATGATCGGCGTGACGTAAAACGCGACCTGGAGCAGCGCGCTGATGATCTGCGGAAGATCGCGAAAGCGCGCCGAGAGCAGGCCCGCCACCATGGCGATCCAGAGGGCGTTCAGGATGAAGATCAGTAAGGCCGGAATGAAGAGCGGCAGGATCTCCCAGTCCCTCACACCGAAGATAAGCAGCAGGCCGATGATGATCACGAAGTTGTGCGCCGTCACGATGAGATTGCGCCACACCACCTGGAACATGTAAATCAGCTTGGGCGTGGACATCTGCCGGATATACGAGGCACTGTTGATGTACGCCAGGCTGCCCTCGTTGATCGTCTGCGAGAACAACCCCCACATCACGAGGCTCGCCGCGAGGAACGGCAGATAGTCGTGCATCGGCTGGCCAAAGAGCGTCCCATACACCACGCCCAGCGACCCGATCAGCACGCCCATGCTGATGGTCAGCCAGAACGGTCCGACGCGGGAGCGCGCGTAGCGTTGGCGGATTTCGATCCAGCCAAGCAAGGTCCATAAGCGCCACGAAGCGAGGCTTTGTTTTAGATCAGCAAGTGAAAGAGTCAACATGCAAGTTATCGAAAGTAATTTGACAACGAACCGCAAAAACCGCGCAGCAACGCCTTACAGCGCTCCGGCACGGCCAATCAGCCCATGCCACAGGCCCAGTAGCGACAGCCGTACGTGCGCGAGACGCGGCCGCATGAACAGGCCATAGATCGCGAGCCGCACCGGCATCTTGACGAGTTCCGTCGATTTCCAGCTCCAGGGCACATAGCCCCGCTTGATCAACGCCGTTGCGTTGCGAAACAGATAGTAGTGGCGCACCGCGCTATGCCCGGGATAGGTCCGCCCGAAAACACGAACGGGCTCGCCACCCAGTTCGTGCGCGAGCCGCAGCCCGGGCGCACCAAGAACGGCAAATCCCTTAGCTTTCGCCCTGACACACCACTCCAGATCCACGAAATCGATAAACAACCGATCTTCCATCGGGCCAATGTCGCGCCAGACCGCCAGGTTGACGCACGAGCCAGACGTAATCAAAAAATCGACATCGACCAGTTCCATTCCGACAGGCTTAATCCGCCGCAACTTTAGCGCACCAAAGCGGACAAATGGCGCAACGCCACCCAGGCGCAGGTCTTCGTAGGCCGGTCCTATCAGCGCGACCCGCGCGTTGTGCAGGCGCTCTTCCTCCATCGTCTGCGGCAGCGCTTCGAGTAGCTGCGCGGACGGCTCGCTGTCTTGATCGAACAGCAGCGCGCTGGTACATCCCGCCGCCACAAGCCTTTCCACTCCCTGGTTCAGCGCCGTCGCGATGCCGAGGTTCGCGCCGTTCGCCACATAGTCGACGCGCTCGTCGAGGCCCAACGCGCCCGGCGTCGACACCTGCTCCGTGTTGTCGATGACCACGCACGGCCAAGCCTGCGCCAGCCGGTTCGCACGGGCAACGCAAGCCTCATCGGGGCGATAGAAGACAACCACGATGCCCGCTTGCTCACTACGGGCAGGGGTTCCGCTCAAGCTAGTCACTTAGGCACAGGCGCAACGCATCGTCCCAGGCAGGCATATACAAGCCGAAGGTTTCGCTCAGCTTGTCGAGCATCAGCCGCGAGTTGGCGGGACGCTTTGCCGGAACAGGGTAGTCGGCAGCGGGAATCGGCACGGTCTTCGGCGCACGCTCACCGAGCGCGCTAGCAAAGATCACTTCGGCAAAGCCGTGCCACGACGTCGAGCCCGACGCCGTGAAGTGATAGATGCCCGAGCGCTGCGCCCACCAGCCGGCGTTGTTCGCCGCCAGGCCTTGCGTGACGATGTGCGAGGTCGCATCGGCAATCGTTCTCGACCAGGTCGGCGCACCGATCTGGTCGGCGACAATGCGCAACTCCGGCCGTTCCGCGCCGAGCTTGAGCATGGTCAGCAGGAAGTTCTTGCCACGCCGCCCATACACCCAGCTCGTGCGCAGGATCAGGTGAGCGCAGCCACTTGCCGCGATCGCCTGCTCGCCTGCCAGCTTCGTCTTGCCGTAGACGTTCTGCGGATTGACCGCATCGGTCTCAACGTAGGGCGTGTACTTCGTTCCGTCGAACACGTAGTCGGTCGAGTAATGAATCAGCGCCGCGCCGCAGCGCTTCGCCTCCTCGGCCAGCACGCCAGGCGCCTCGGCATTGAGCCGCTGCGCCGAAGCCTCGTCGGTTTCGGCCTTGTCGACCGCCGTATAGGCTGCAGGATTGACGATGATCGAGGGCTTCGCCGCACGCACAATTTCACGCACGCGATTGAGATCCGCCAAATCCAGCGCCGCACGGTCGAGTCCCACCACGCGTCCGAGCCCTTGCAGGCTGCGCAGCAGTTCGTAGCCCACCTGCCCATTCACGCCAGTCACGAGGATCGTCGGTTGCTCGTTCATCTCTCGCTCACGCATAGACTTCAGCTTCGGACAGACGCTTGCCAGCCGCATCCTTTGCCGCCAGCATGGGTTCGAAGTCAATTGGCCAATCGATGCCGATTTCCGGATCGTTCCACACGATGCTGCGTTCGTGCTCGGGGAACCAGTAGTCTGTCGTCTTGTAGAGGAACTGAGCAGACTCCGAAAGCACCACGAAGCCGTGCGCGAAGCCCGGCGGCACCCAGAGCTGGCGATGATTCTCCGTGGTGAGCGTCACGCCCACCCACTTGCCGAAGTTCGGCGAGCTTCGGCGGATGTCCACCGCGACGTCGAACACCTCGCCCTCGACCACGCGCACGAGCTTGCCCTGCGCATGCTCGATCTGATAGTGCAGCCCGCGCAACACCCCCTTCGCGGAACGCGAATGGTTGTCCTGGACGAGCTCGACGCCCGCCTCGACATGTTCCGCGAATTCGCGTCCGTTGAAGCTTTCGTAGAAAAAGCCGCGTGCGTCACCGAACACCTTCGGCTCGATGATCTTGACTTCGGGAAGGGCTGTAGCCGTTACCGTGATGGCCATGCGACTTGATCCGTAAGAATGTTTAACAGGTACTTGCCGTAACCGTTCTTCGCGAGCGGCGCAGCGAGTTTTTGGAGTTGCTCTGCGTCAATCCAGCGACGACGATAGGCAATCTCTTCGGGGCAGGCAACGACGAGCCCCTGGCGCTTTTGCAGCGTGGCGATGAACGTTGCCGCGTCGATCAGCGAATCGTGCGTGCCGGTATCCAGCCACGCGTAGCCGCGGCCCATGATTTCGACGTTGAGCGCGCCATCATTCAGATAGTGCGAGTTGACGTCGGTGATCTCGAGTTCGCCGCGCGCCGAAGGCTTGATGTCAGCCGCGATATCGCACACGCGGTTGTCGTAGAAGTAGAGGCCGGTAACCGCGTAGTTCGAGCGCGGCTTCGCGGGTTTTTCTTCGATCGAGAGCGCACGAAAGTCTTTGTCGAACTCGACCACACCGTAACGCTCGGGGTCTTGGACGTGATATGCGAACACCGTTGCACCCGCGCCCAGATCGTTGGCGCGATCGAGTTGCTTCGCGAGATCGTGGCCGTAAAAGATGTTGTCGCCGAGAATGAGTGCCGAGGGATCATTGCCCACGAAATCGCGGCCGATAATGAACGCCTGCGCGAGACCGTCTGGCGAAGGCTGTACCGCATACTGCAGGTTCATTCCCCACTGGCTGCCGTCGCCGAGCATCGCCTCGAAGCGCGGCGTGTCCTGCGGAGTCGAGATGATGAGCACATCGCGAATGCCCGCCACCATCAGCGTCGATAGCGGGTAATAGATCATCGGCTTGTCGTACACCGGCAGCAGCTGCTTCGACACCGCGTGCGTGATCGGATAGAGCCGGGTGCCGGAGCCCCCGGCCAGAATAATGCCCTTTCGCGCCATTGCTCCCGCCCTTACGCGCGCTGCGCGTAGTTCGTTTCGACCCACTTGCGATAGTCGCCCGAGGCGACATCGTCAACCCATTCCTGGTTGTCGAGATACCAGCGCACCGTCTTCGCAAGGCCTGTTTCGAAGGTTTCGGCGGGCGTCCAGCCGAGTTCGCGCTCGAGCTTGCGCGCATCGATCGCATAGCGGCGATCGTGGCCCGGGCGGTCAGTCACATAGGTGATCTGGTCGCGATAGGAGCCCGATGCCTTCGGACGCTGCGCGTCGAGCAGGTCGCACAGCGTGTGCACGACTTCGAGATTCTTCTTCTCGTTCCAGCCGCCCACGTTGTAGGTTTCGCCTGCCTGCCCACGCGCGAGCACTTCACGAATCGCGCTGCAGTGGTCGCCCACGTAGAGCCAGTCGCGCACGTTCTGGCCGTCGCCATAGACAGGCAACGGCTTGCCGGCGAGCGCATTGGCAATCATCAGCGGAATGAGCTTCTCGGGGAACTGGTACGGTCCGTAGTTGTTCGAGCAGTTCGTTGTGAGTGTAGGCAAGCCGTACGTGTGATGATATGCACGCACGAGGTGATCGGAGCCGGCCTTGGTCGCCGAATACGGGCTGTTTGGTGCGTAAGGCGTGGTTTCGGAGAACTGCGGATCGGTAGCCGAGAGCGAACCGAAGACTTCGTCGGTGGAGACGTGCAGAAAACGGAACGCGGCCTTATCTGCCTCACTAAGGGTGTTCCAGTGCTGACGCACTGCTTCGAGCAACGTGAAGGTGCCCACGACATTGGTCTGTACAAAATCGGCCGGACCGTGAATCGAACGGTCGACGTGGCTTTCCGCCGCGAAATGAAGCACCGCGCGCGGGCTATGTTGCGCGAACAGCGCATCGAGCGCGGCACGATCACAGATATCGACGCGCGCGAAGACGTGCTTGGAATTACCTTGCAGCGATTTCAGGGTGCCAAGATTGCCAGCGTAGGTCAACTTGTCGACGTTGAGGACGGCCTCATCGGAATGACACAACCAGTCAAGCACAAAGTTGGCGCCGATAAAGCCGGCACCGCCCGTAACCAGGATCATGAAGCCCCTTTAATCGCGCGAGTTAGGAGCAATTCTGGCGAAAATACCCACGCCAGACTGCCCGAAAATACTGTGGTAGAGATGGTTTTTTTGAGAAACGGACCAGCCGATCGTCCGGCGGACTCTGGCTCTGATTTTATCCATGGAGATTATAAAGATTGCCAGCGCGAACGCCACCCCCCTAACATCTTGAAACAGCTTGACAAAATCCAGTCCCGCACCCTTCGCGAGAATTAGCAGGTTGCTGAAATACCTTCCGGGAGGGCTTCACAAAAAATTCCCGACCTCATAGGAAGTCCTGCATGCCGCTCGCGCGACTCCGGTAAGGGGTAGTCACCCCTGAAAACTGCTTCTAAGCACCCTGCAAGACGGTATTTCAGCAACCTGTTAGGGTCCGAATTCATGCTTCAATGAATATCCACCATTTATGCAGCATCACGCGGCAATCGCAGTCCTATGATACCGTCATTGCCTCGCGCCACGCCGTACACCGCCAGCCATCAACCGAATGAAAGAGCAAGCGTCTCATCCATCCCCTCTCGCTTTCGGCGACCTCCAAGGTTGCCTCTCACCATTTCGCGAACTGCTCGCCAAAGCCGCCCCTTCCCCGGACACGCCGCTCTGGTTCGCGGGCGACCTGATCAATCGCGGTCCCGCGTCGCTCGAAACGTTGCGCGAGGTGATCGAACTCGGCGAGCGCGGCGTGGCGGTGCTGGGCAATCACGACCTGCATCTGCTGTCGGTTTCGGCTGGCATCCGCAAGTCAAAGAAAGACGACACCATCGACGACATCCTGAACGCGCCCGACGCCGAAGATCTGCTGCACTGGGTGCGCCACCGCCCGATCGCGCACTACGAGAACGGCATGTTGATGGTGCATGCAGGCGTGTTGCCACAGTGGGACGTCGATCTCACGATGGAACTCGCGCACGAACTCGAAAAAGCGTTGTGCCGCGACAACTGGCGGGAGACGCTTGCCGGCCTCTATGGCAACCAGCCGAACCGCTGGTCCAGTGACCTGAAGGGTATCGAGCGGCTGCGCGTGACCTGCAGCGCGCTCACGCGCGTGCGTTTTTGCGACAGCGACGGCGTGATGGACTTCTCGACCAGCGGCGGCCTCGACTCCGCGCCGCCGGGCTTCATGCCGTGGTTCGACGTACCCGGCCGCAAAACGGCTGACACCACCGTGGTGTTCGGCCATTGGGCAGCGCTTGGCCTCACCCTGCGCAAGAACCTGGTCGGGCTCGACTCGGGCTGCGTCTGGGGCGAGCAACTCTCGGCAATCCATCTCGTCGGCGATCCGGGCGAACGCATCCTCACGCAGGTACCCTGCGAGAGTTGCCGCGCGACGAACGGCTAACGCACTAACGCACCCGTAGGCGCGCAGGCGCACGCCTTCTGGCGTCAAGTCGCCTGCGCAACTCCATGCGGAAGCGCCGCCGCCTCACCACGCATCGTCTCCAGCGCCTGCCCCACCGCCTCCTGCGCACGCGCCGCCAGCTTGCGCCGGTCATCCCCGGCTTCGATCGCCTCGCCAACATAAACGTGAGCGGTCAGCGGCCCGGACTTGAGCATCGCGTCGAGCGAATCCTTGAGCGAGAGGTCGTCGATATACGCCGGCGCCACCGACTGCCGCCCCTGTGCATCCTCATACAAAATGCACAGCGGCTGCACGGGCCTCCCAGCCGACACCGCCGCCTGGAACATGTTCGAGTGAAACGGCTTGAGCGCGAGGCCATCCGAGGTCGTGCCTTCGGGAAACACACACATCAGTTCGCCGCGCTCGAGCCGCGCCGCCAGCTCATGCATGATGCGTTTCGCATCGCTGCGCTTCTCGCGCTCGACGAACACCGTGTCGAGATTCTGCGCGAACCAGCCAATGAGGGGCCAGTTGCGGATCTCCGCCTTCGAGACGAACGGCGTGGGCCGCCACGCGTTGATCACGTAGATGTCGATCCACGAGATATGGTTGCTCACGACGAGCGCGCCCGCGTCGAGCCGAGCCGCGTCGTTGTGCACGACGAGCTGCAGGCCGCACAGCTCGAGCATCTTGAGGGACCATGCACGGTTCATGGCGTGGCGCCGTTCGGCGCTTGCGCGCGGAAAACGCAACGCGACGGTCAAGGCGCCGCGCAGCAGATGCGCGAGCAGGCGGGTCTTGCGAATGAAGAGGCTCATGTTTGACGATAGGCTGAATCGCGAGATCCTAGCAGACCTACGTGACACAAATCTGTCATGCGCTTGCAACTCGATCGAACCCCCGCTCGAAGCCAACGCGCCCCGCCACGAGCGTTGCGCGCACCACGGCGGGCAATTCGTAGCCGAGGAACGGCGTGTTGTGTCCCTGACTCTTGAGCGCGCGCGGCTCGACGCGCCAGTGCGCA
Source organism: Paraburkholderia sp. CNPSo 3281 (assembly GCF_024206515.1). Taxonomy (NCBI): domain Bacteria; kingdom Pseudomonadati; phylum Pseudomonadota; class Betaproteobacteria; order Burkholderiales; family Burkholderiaceae; genus Paraburkholderia; species Paraburkholderia sp. CNPSo 3281. Next base: position 20,438 of record NZ_JAMBPS010000031.1, read on the forward strand.
TGGGGATCGAACACGCACAGGTCCGCGCTCGCGCCCACGGCGAGCCGCCCCGCGTCACGCTGCATCACGGCAGCGGGCGCCGATGTCACATGGGCGAGCGCCTTCGCGAGCGGCACGCGCGCGTCCTGCGCCCATTTCACGGTCAGCGAGAGGAACAGCTCGAGGCCCGTCGCACCCGGCGTCGCTTCGGCGAAGGGCAGCAGCTTTTCGTCGTCGTCCACGGGAGTGTGCTGCGAGCAGATCGCGTCGATCGTGCCGTCGGCGAGGCCCGCGCGAATCGCCTCGCGATCGCGTTGCTGGCGTAGCGGCGGGTCGAGCCGGAACTGCGCGTCGAAATAGCCGATGTCCATGTCGATCAGATGCAGATGGTTGGCCGTCACGTCGCAGGTCACGGGCAGGCCCTCGGCCTTCGCGGCGCGCATGAGCGCCACGCCCGCCGCCGACGAAAGATGCTGCACGTGCACGCGCGCACCCGTCACGCGCATCAGTTCGAAGAGCGTATGCAGCGCGATCGTCTCCGCGCTCACCGGCACGCCGGAGAGGCCGAGGCGCGAAGCCAGCGCACCGCTCGCGGCCACGCCGCCCTTCGAGAGATACGCATCCTGCGGCCGCAACCACACGGCGTAACCATAGGTGCTCGCGTACTGCAATGCGCGCAGCAGGACCTGGGTATCGGCGATCGGCGTGTCGGCCTGCGTGAAGCCGATGCAGCCCGCCTCGGTCAGCGACACCATCTCGGTGATCACCTGCCCTTTCAGGCCCACGGTGAGCGCGCCCAGCGGATGCACATGCGCACGCGCGAGCTTGCCCGCGCGGTGCTTGAGCATTTCGACGAGACCGGCTTCGTCGAGCACGGGGTCGGTGTCCGGCGGGCACACGAGGGTCGTCACGCCGCCCGCGAGCGCCGCGTTCATCTCCGAGTCGAGCGTGGCCTTGTGCTCGTAACCCGGCTCGCGCAGGCGCGCGCTCAAGTCGACGAGACCGGGCGCGACCATGAGGCCGCGCGCATCGAGCGTGCGGTCCGCCTGGAAGCCCGCAGGCGCCGCGCCAAGCGCCGCGATCTTGCCCGCCTCGATGTACACGTCCTGCTGCTGTTCGGTCCCGGCCGCCGGATCGATCAGCGTGCCACCTTGAATATGGATGTTCATCTGGTGCCTTGTCGTTCTCGCCGCTTCAGTCGTTATTTCCGGCGACAATGCCCATCACCGCCATGCGCACCGCAATCCCAAAGCTCACCTGGTCGAGGATCACCGACTGCGGACCGTCGGCAACCTGCGAGTCGATCTCCACGCCGCGATTCATCGGCCCCGGATGCATGACGATCGCGTCGGGCGCGGCGAGCGCGAGGCGCTCAGGCGTCAAGCCCCAGCTCTTGAAATACTCCTGCGCGGAGGGCAGCAGCGCGCCGCTCATGCGCTCGTTCTGCAGGCGCAGCATGATGATGACGTCGACGCCCTTCAGGCCTTCGTCGAGGTTATGAAACACGCGTACGCCCATCTGCTCGAGACCGCCCGGCAACAGCGTACGCGGGCCGATGGCGCGTACCTCGGGCACGCCGAGCGTGGTGAGCGCGTGGATGTCCGAGCGCGCCACACGCGAATGCAGGATGTCGCCGACGATCGCCACGCGCAGGTTCGTGAAATCGCGCTTGTAGTGGCGGATTGTGTACATGTCGAGCAGGCCTTGCGTCGGGTGTGCGTGGCGGCCGTCGCCGGCGTTGATCACGTGCACGTGCGGCGCGCAGTGCTCGGCGATCAGGTACGGCGCGCCGCTCGACGCATGGCGCACGACGAACATGTCGGCGTGCATCGCCGAAAGATTGCCGATGGTGTCGAGCAGCGACTCGCCCTTGCTCGTCGATGAAGCGTTGATGTTCAGGTTGAGCACGTCCGCGGAAAGACGCTTGGCGGCGATCTCGAACGTGGTGCGCGTGCGCGTGGAGTTCTCGAAGAACAGGTTGAACACCGATTTGCCGCGCAACAGCGGCACCTTCTTCACGTCGCGGTCGGTCACGCTCACGAACTGCGTGGCGGTATCGAGAACATGCGTGAGGATCGCGCGCGAGAGGCCCTCGATCGACAACAGGTGTTTAAGCTCGCCATTCTTCGTGAGCTGCGGATTGCCCTTGAGGAAGCCGTAGCGAAAACGCGTGTCGTCCGCTGGGGACGCGGCGGGCGTGGGCTGTGTGTTCATCGCGTGAATCCTGGGATGTGATGGGCGGCGTGCGTGCCTGCGCTTCTGCAGTCGCAGCCGCCGAATGTGTTCGATGCGCCCGATGCGTGTCAGGTGTCGCTGCCCGGTTCGACGTGAAAAGCGAAGCGGCCATCGGCGCTGTGGGCGAGCACGAGTGTCTCGCGCGCGTCGACGCTCACCGCGCCGCCGGTGAAACGCGCGGACACCGGCAACTCGCGCCCACCGCGCTCGGCGAGCACCGCGAGTTCGACGGAAGCCGGCCGACCGTAGTCGTAGAGTTCGTTGAGCGCGGCGCGCACGGTGCGGCCCGTATACAGCACATCGTCGACGAGCAGAATGTGGCGGCCGTCCACCGCGAAGGGCAGCGCCGTAGGGCTCGCCTTGCTGTGCAAGCCCTTTTTCGCGTAGTCGTCACGATGCAGCGCAACGTTGAGCACGCCCCATTCGAGCGCCCCGACGTCCTGCGCGAGCCGCTCGGCGATCCACGCGCCGCCGCTATGGATGCCGACGATCGCCACGCCGCCGGGCGCGCCGAACGCATCGGCGGGGTACGCCGCGCGGATCTCGTCGAGAAGGGCGCAATACAGCGCTTCAGCATCCGGAGTAATCATCGGTCAACTCGCGTGCTAGTCAGAGCGGGAGTTCGTCGAGGTACTGCTGGAGAATCACGGAGGCCGCTTCGGCGTCGACATGCTCGACGCGTTCGCCGCGCTCGCGCAGCCGCGCTTCGGCATCGACAGACGAATAGCGCTCGTCCACCCACACCACCCGCAGACCGAAGCGGCCGTTGAGCTGGTTGCCGAAGCGCTTCGCGTGCTGCGTCATGAAGTGCGGCGTGCCGTCCGGATGGCACGGCAAGCCAACCACGAGCAGGTCGGGCTGCCACTCGCGCAGCAACTCGCCTATCGCTTCGAAACGATAGTCGCGACTCTTGTTGGGAATGACGGTGAGCGCCCTGGCGCTGCGCGTGAGCGCATTGCCGAGCGCCACGCCGATGCGCTTTTCGCCGTAATCGAACGCAAGCAAGGTGGCCTCGCCGGCCCCTCGCCCAGCGGCCACGCTCATGCGTGGCCCGCCTCGCCCGACAGCATCGTCGACGAAATGCCGAGCAGCGCGAGCGCCGCCTCGAAACGCTCTTCGGCGGGCACGTCGAACACGATCTTCGGATCGGCCTCGACCGTGAGCCAGCCATTCTTCGAGATTTCGTCCTCGAGCTGACCCGCGCCCCAGCCGGCATGGCCGAGCGTGAGCAGGAAACGCTCGGGGCCGCTGCCGTTGGCAACGGCTTCGAGCACGTCCTTCGACGTGGTCATCTCGAGCCCGCCCGGCACCGACATCGAAGACGTATAGCTCGTGCCCTCGGCGGGCGCGTGCAGCACGAAGCCCCGCTCGGTCTGCACCGGGCCGCCGAAATAGACGGGCACGTGCAGGAGCGGCTCGATTTCGAGCTTCAGGTCGATGCGGGAAAAGAGTGCCTCGAGATCGATGTCGGTGGGCCGATTGATGACGAGACCGAGCGCGCCGCGCTCCGAATGATCGCAAAGGTAGACCACCGTTCCTGAAAACGTGGGGTCCGCCATGTTCGGCATGGCGATCAGGAACTGGTTGGTCAGATTGATGCGATCGGTACTCTTGGACATGGTTTGAATTCTAGCAAAGACGATGCGCAATGGCGGCGCGCTGCCAGGCCGGAGGTCGGGCGCCCGATGGCTGCCTCGCACTTTGCCTGCCGCTACGCGTTGCGCATTGCAGGGAATGGCTCACTCTAACACGCGCGCGCTGCGCCCTTGCAAGGCAATGGGCACGGGGCGCAAGGCCAATGCCCGGCGCCTGCGGGGCCAGGCGCACACCGCTGATCCACCCGCCCGGTACATTCAGTGCGCAATATTTTGCACTGCATTTTGCACCGCCCTTTGCGCCGCGCCGCTGACGATCGCCGCGCCTAGCGCGCGCACAGCGGGCGTCGCGTCAGGCTGCGCGACGCCCGCCGCGACCTTGTGCAGCATGGCGCGCAGCGCCTCGCTGGCGTGCTCGATCGCTTCGGCACCGGGCGCCTGAACCGACGGCGCGCCCCGCGCCTCGAGCGCCGCGAGCGTTGCCGCGTGCGCGGTGCGCCGCCAGGCGAGGCCCAGTGCATCCGCGAGCTGGCCGACGTGCCCGAGACCGAGCGCCCAGGCCGCGGCGCCGATGCGATACGCCGCCTCGGCCGCGACCAGCGCGTCGGCCGCCTCCGCGCCCGCGCCGCGCAACGTCAACGTGCGCGAGTGCGTGCCGAGCGCGATCATCGCCGCATCGGCGGTCTGCAGGAAATCTTCATACGCGCTGCTGTTCACAACCAGCGCGCCCAGCTCACGCGTGGGCGCCAGGCGCGCCGCGAGCGCGCCGGCCTGCGCGCTGCCGGCTTCCCAGAGCGCCTCCGAGGCTTGCGTCCCGGCAATGTGCCATTCCACGGTCAAGCCGTAGTCGTGTAGCAGATCGACGTCAGCAGTGTCTTCCGCGGCGGCCCCGAAGAGCGCGTAGTCGCGCCAGAGCAGCGCCAGCGTCGAGCGCACGAGCGTTTGCGGCGCGAAGCGCAGGCCGCGCGCGTGCTCGCCGATCAGCAGATTGCAGCGCGCGTAAAGCCGCCGCACGCCCTCGTCGCCCCACGACACCACGCCGCGCCGCAACGCGCGTCCGCACGCGGCGGCAAGTCGCCAGAAGTCGTAGGGATCGGGACTCGATAGCTCGGCCATGCAGGCGTCCATTTCGTCGAACGCCGCGAGCGCGAGCGCGTTGGCCGCACGGCTGCCGTTGCCGATTTGCGATTTCAGCGCATGCAGCAGCGCCTGCTCAAAGCGAGCCCGCACCTGGCCGAAGCGCTGCGCCGACTGCGGATGCAGCGAGGCGGGCGCGAGCGGCCGGCCCTGCAACGCCACGTCCTCGTAGGCGAGCGCAACGCCCGGCATGTACTGCGCGAGCGCAGCCACGAGCGCGTGCTGGCGCGCGAAAAGCGCGGGCGAGCACGCCAGCTCGCGCAGATTGCGGCGTTCGAGTGCGGCGGCGAGTTCCTTGAGCGCCTCGCTGAACAAGGCGCGGATTTCCGCGCCCTGCGCATCCTCGGGAGCATGGAGCGGCCGCGCGGGCAAGCCCGGCGGCGGTGCTACGGGCACCGGCGCGGCGAGCGCGAGCGGGGAAGCGAGGAGCAGCGTATCGGCAAAGCGCGCAGCGGCAAGCCAGCCGGCATCGTGCAGCGTGCGGGCAGCCTGGCGCAGCGGCCGGGCCACGTCACGCTGCTCTTCCAGCGCGGCGAGCGCCTGGGCGAGCGCGCCATGCGCGAACGGCACCGTGCCGCCGCGCGGATTCGGCAACGCTTCGAACCGCACATCAGAGCTTGAAGGATGACTCATAGGGCAGCGCCGAAAACATTAGCGGGCCGACCAGGCGGGCAATCTCGACAGCAGCGTCGACGTTAGCGTCGACAACCGCGACGGCAAGCGCAAATACGGTGCCCGCCGTCGCGACACCGCACTCCGCACCCGCCACACTTCTGGAATCTGCAGCCAGACTGCGCGCCGGCTATCGCCAGCTACCTGAGCAACGCGCTCAGATCTGGACCATCTCGAAGTCTTCCTTGCGCGCGCCGCACTCAGGACAGGTCCAGTTGATCGGGACATCCTCCCAGCGCGTGCCGGGGGCAATGCCTTCGTCTGGCAAACCGGCTTCTTCGTCGTAAATCCAGCCGCAGATCAGGCACATCCAGCTTCTATATTCCATTCTTATGCCGCGTCGAAAAGTCCGAAACCAGTCGGAAAAAAAATCGGGGAAACGAGAGCCATGATGGTACCTTGTTGCCGTTTCCATGCCTAGCAAGAGGAAATCTGGCCTGCACGGGATCAAACAGAATGCGTTGCCGCGAGCGGCTCGTGCAGCGCGGAAAAATCGTCGCACGCGCCGGCGTCATCCGTCCCCCGGATTCATCGATAAGCCGCATAATTGAAGCACTCTCTTATGACGGCGCGGTACGCCGCGCCCGAAGTCCAATCCATCTCGCCACGTTCATGCCCAGCGACACCCCTCCCATCGTCCTCACCTTCGGCCTTTCCGACCCGACCGGCGGCGGCGGACTGCAAGCCGACCTGCTCACGCTCGCCAGCATGGGTTGCCACGGCGTCACCGCGCTGACCGGCTACACGGTGCGCGACTCCGCGGGCTGCGATGAAGTGACCGGCCTCGATCCGGAAACCGTCGCCACCCAGGCGCGCATGCTGCTCGAGGACATGCCCATCGCGGCGTTCAAGGTCGGCGCGTGCGCGCGCGCCGAGGTCGTGAGCGCGATCGCCGAAGTGGTCGCCGACTACGACGACTTGCCGCTCATCCTCGCCCCCGACTTCACGCTCGACGACGAGCACGTGCTCGCAGCCGACGAGCTGCGCGAAGCCATGGCCGACCTGCTCGTGCCGCAAACCACGCTGCTCGTGGCTGACTCCGCCACGCTGATTGCGCTCGCGCAGCCGGATGGCGACGCCGAGGCGCCCAGCGTCGACGCGGCCATTGCACACCTGCTCGCCATGGGCTGCGAGTTCATCCTGGCGATGGAAACGGGCACGCATCGCGTGGTCAATACGCTGTATTGCGAAGATGGCCAGTTGCGCCAGGACCTGTGGGACCGCTCCACGCAGCCGATGATGGGCCTGACCGACACGCTCGGCGCCGCCATCGCCGCGCTGCTTGCCAATGGGCAGGAGCCGCCCGAGGCCGTGCGCGAGGCGCAGGAATATGTGTATCAGGCCGTGCAGAACGCGTTCAGGCCGGGCATGGGCGCGTGGCTGCCCGACCGGTTCTTCTGGGCGCGGAGCAACGACACGGACGCGGATGAAGCATCTCCGGGCGAAGCGAAGCAATAAAACTACGACTTGGCCTTCTACCCGGAGGCCAAGCGTGCAAACCGCCCGGACGAAAAAAAGCCCGCATCGCTGCGGGCTTTTTTCTTTTCGGGCGAGGGAAACACCCCTCACGGGGCGTTCCCTGCACGGCGATGTAATTTCGGCGCGAGCCGTAATCACATGTCCATGCCCATGCCGCCCATGCCGCCGGGCATGCCGCCGGCCATCGGAGCATCTTCCTTCGGCACTTCAGCAACAGCAGCGTCCGTCGTCAGGAGCAGGCCAGCAACCGAAGCTGCGTTTTGCAGTGCGGTGCGCGTGACCTTGGTCGGGTCGACCACGCCGGCTTCAACCAGGTCGCCGTACTCGCCGGTCGCTGCGTTGTAGCCGTAGTTGCCGTTGCCAGCTGCAACCGCTGCCACGACCACCGACGCTTCTTCGCCGCCGTTCGTGACGATCTGGCGCAGCGGCTCTTCCATCGCGCGCAGGACGATCTTGATACCGGCGTCCTGGTCTGCATTGGCGCCCTTCACGCTGGCGATTGCCGTGCGTGCACGGATCAGCGCAACGCCGCCGCCCGGGACGATGCCTTCTTCAACGGCAGCGCGGGTTGCGTGCAGCGCGTCTTCCACGCGTGCCTTCTTTTCCTTCATTTCGATTTCGGTCGCAGCGCCAACCTTGATCACTGCCACGCCGCCTGCCAGCTTGGCAACGCGTTCTTGCAGCTTTTCGCGGTCGTAGTCCGAGGTCGCTTCTTCGATTTGCGTGCGGATCTGCTTCACGCGTGCTTCGATGTTCGCGCCTTCGCCAGCGCCGTCGATGATCGTCGTGTTTTCCTTGCCCACTTCGATGCGCTTGGCTTGACCGAGTTCGGCCAGCGTTGCCTTTTCGAGCGTGAGGCCGGTTTCTTCCGCGATGACTTGACCGCCGGTCAGGATCGCGATGTCTTCCAGCATGGCCTTGCGACGGTCGCCGAAGCCCGGAGCCTTGACGGCGACGGTCTTCAGGATGCCGCGGATGTTGTTGACGACCAGCGTTGCGAGGGCTTCGCCTTCGACGTCTTCAGCGATGATCAGCAGCGGACGGCCAGCCTTCGCGACTTGTTCCAGAACCGGCAGCAGATCACGGATGTTCGAGATCTTCTTGTCGAACAGCAGGACGAACGGGCTTTCCAGCACGGCGACTTGCTTGTCCGGGTTGTTGATGAAGTACGGCGAGAGGTAGCCGCGGTCGAACTGCATACCTTCGACAACTTCCAGCTCGTCTTGCAGCGACTTGCCGTCTTCGACGGTGATGACGCCTTCCTTGCCGACCTTGTCCATCGCTTCAGCGATACGGTCGCCGATCGACGTGTCGCTGTTTGCCGAGATCGAGCCGACTTGCGCGATTTCCTTGTTGGTCGTGCAGGGCTTGCTGACCTTGCGCAGCTCTTCGATCGCTGCTGCGACGGCCTTGTCGATGCCGCGCTTCAGGTCCATCGGGTTCATGCCCGATGCGACGTACTTCATGCCTTCGCGGACGATCGACTGGGCCAGAACCGTAGCCGTCGTCGTGCCGTCACCGGCGTTGTCGCTGGTCTTGGAAGCCACTTCCTTGACCATTTGCGCGCCCATGTTCTGGAGCTTGTCCTTGAGCTCGATTTCCTTTGCGACCGAGACACCGTCCTTGGTGACCGTCGGGCCGCCGAACGAGCGCTCGAGCACCACGTTGCGGCCCTTCGGACCCAGCGTGACCTTCACTGCGTTGGCGAGAATGTTCACGCCTTCAACCATCTTGGAACGGGCGGAATCGCCGAACACGACGTCTTTAGCTGCCATCTTCTAACTCCTTGAATTCTTGAATAGTGAGCGGTGGAATGAACTTACTTGTTCACCACGGCCATGATGTCTTCTTCACGCATCACGAGCAGTTCGTTGCCATCGACCTTGACGGTCTGGCCAGCGTACTTGCCGAACAGGACGCGATCGCCGACCTTCACGTCGAGCGCGATCAGGGCGCCCTTGTCGTCGCGCTTGCCCGGGCCGATGGCCAGGACTTCGCCTTGATCCGGCTTTTCTGCCGCTGCGTCCGGGATCACGATGCCCGAAGCGGTCTTGGTTTCTTGATCCAGGCGCTTGACGATCACGCGATCATGCAAAGGACGAAGGTTCATGGATTTCCTCTGTTGATTGGGACTTGAAGAGACTCAAGAAAACCTGGCTGCCGGTAACCGCCAGCCAGAGATGTTGTTAGCACCAGAGTTGTTAGCACTCTCATGCGGTGAGTGCTAATTATATGGACGAGGAGTGACAAATTCAAGAAGGGCGGAATGGGAAGTCGCCGTTGAGGTGGGAACCACTCTTTGTCAATCCAATTTGAACTATCGGGCGCCCGGATTTGAGTGCCACGCCATAATATTTTCCAGTTAAAACAATGACATAGCATGCCATCCCACTTGGGAAGACAAGGGGGCGCCTGGGTCTGGAAGTAGAGGCGCGCTCTCGCGTGTCGAGCCATCTGAGACGCCTCTCGGGGAAATCCCCAACCCCGTGCCGAGGACTGGGCCAATCAACCAAAGGGAATTGTTACCACGCCAATGCGCGCACGCGCTCAACAATACGACGCATATTCATAGAGTGGAATTATCGATCCATGTTTTGTCATGCGCTAGCACTATTGACGGAGCACAAGCCGCGGGCGCGCGCATTCGCCAGTAGTCGGTCCGACCGGCCTCGTTGCCAAAACCACCGCGTGCCCAGTTTCTTAAGGTCGGTCGGATTCAGGGCTTCGCCGACTCCGTCGGGCGCCAGCTCACCCGTGCTTTTCGACGTGCGCCAGCGGCGCTGGCTTTGAGGCCAGCGGCAACGCATATGTGCGGTAAGCAACACTGGTAATTAGCGTATGAATGGACAATCCCTCATATGATCTTTCAAGCGGCTGCGTCCGGTCAGGCACCGCCGCTTTCCTGCGCATGCAGATCGTGGGTTCCGCGAGGCCTCGCCGATCGCTTCAACGACGATCCTGAACATGCCGAAATGGCGTCGCCATGACGGTGGAACGACAGCATGTCCGCTCAGATTGCTCGTGACCAGAGTTTCCCCACACCATGCAAGCTCTGTGGGGGAGTGCTCTACCAGCAGATCGATTCCTGCCCTTACTGCGGCGCGGATCGTCCGCTGGATACCGCTGCACGCGTGCATCCGAAAGCCGCGTCAAGAGCCCATGGCCCTATGGCAGTGCCTATGCCTGCCGTCGCGAAGCTATCGCCGGCCGGTGCGTCCGCATCCAATCGCCCATCGGTGCACGCCGACTATCTCCACCACTATGAGCTCGAGTATCGGCGGCTGCTCCGGCACACGGGTCGCCAGCGCTTCACGAAGGGGCTTTTACTCGTCTCGCTCATTCTCGCGATCGCGTGTGCCGCGTTTGTGCTGTTCGGCGAACGGCACAAGCAGGAGGGGCCCCTCGAAGCTCGTAGCACCACGTACTCGACGGACGGTTCAGTCCCGCCCTACTCGCCTCATCAACAGACTAACGTGATGCCCCCGGCTGCCGACACGGGGCCGCAGTTCGCCGCGCCGAAACCGGGCGCAATTCCGCACTTCAAAGACGCGCAGGACATTGCAGCACGCGCGCAACGCCGCGACGACACGCTGCAAAGCGCAGACCGATGCGCGACGCAACGTGCCTGGGCCTGCGTGCAGCAACAGGCATCGGAGGCGCTCGCGATTGATCCGGGCAGCCTGCACGCGCGATCGTTGATGGAGCGCGCCATTCTGGCGACGGGTTGGTCGCCGCTCCGTTCGCCGAGGGGCGCAGCGCAAATGGATGCGGCGGTGCCACTGCCGCACGATGCGCGCACCGTACCGCTGCCGTCGTCGCAAGACTGGGCCGCGGCCACCCCGTCAGCATCGAAAGACCCACCCGCATCCGCGCCGCCTCCCCCGCTGCCGGGCGCGACCAACTCTCCAGCGACCGTGAATCCAACGGACCTCGGCGATGCGAATGCGAGCGCCACGGCGTCCGCTGCGGACGAATCCGCCAGCACGGGCGCGCCGGGTCCGCCCAGCAACGACAACGGCGCCGATGCACAGGAACGCGCAATTCTCCAACTCGGTTGGAAGCACGCCGCCCCCTCCGAAGCCACACATTGAAAACGATTCCATGAAATAGGGAACCGCCGTTCATCACTTCCAACGTGGGCGAAAAATCATGCTGAAAATGACCCTCGCGGCACTGGCAGGACTGGTCGCCTTGCTTTTTGCGCCGCTCGCCGTCTCCGCCGCTGCAGACGCGAACTACAAAATCGTGACCGGCCCGGAGCGCGGGACGTACATTCAGATCGGCCAGGACCTGGCGAAATGGGTCGCGCAGCCGGCGGGCATCGACCTCGAAGTGATCCCATCGAAAGGCTCGGCGGAAAACGTGCAGCGCATGCGTTTCGAGCCCGGCGTGAAGCTCGCGCTCGTGCAGTCCGACGTCTACCAGGCCTACGTCGACATGGCCAATTCCGGCAACGAGGAGGCCGGCACGCTGATACGGCCGCTGCGACTCATCATGCCGCTCTATGACGAAGAGATTTACTTCGTGGTGCGTAGCGACTCACCGATGAAGACGATCAACGAGATCAAGGACAAGATGATCAGCGTCGGCCTGATCGGCAGCGGCACCGCGCAGTCGGCGACGACGCTGTACCGCCTCATGTTCGGCCAGCCGATTCCAGAGCAGAACGCGCAGCATCTGAGCAACGAAGATGCGCTGGCCGCACTCATCGTCAAGAAGATCGATGTGGCGATCATCGTCGCCGGGCAGCCCGCCAAGCTCTTTACCGACATGAACCCCGAGCTGCTGCAGCAGATCCGCTTCCTGCGCGTCGATCCGAACGCGCCAGAGACGGCTCGCGCTAAGCAGACCTACTATCCCGCGACGATCCACGTGTCGAGCTACCCGAACTGGCTCAAAGAAGACGTGCCGACGTGGACGGTCAAGGCCTTTCTCGTCACCTATGACTACAACCTGCGCGATACGGTCGGCAACCTGAGACGTTTTGCTGATTCGCTGTGCGAGAACTTCACCAACCTGCAGGAGCACGGCCATCCGAAGTGGAAGCAGGTGAAGCTCGAACTGCCGGGCCTCGGCAAAGGCTGGCAATACTATCCGCCCGTCGAGCGGCGTCTGAAGGCCTGTTTCGCGCATCGCACCGCGATGCAGGCGGCCGCGCCGCAACGCGCAGCCGCCGCGGAACAAGTCAATGCACGACCGTGCTCGGACCAGGAGCGCCTGCTGCTACTTTGCAGCAAGTGATTCGACACGAACGGGTATCCAGTAGCACGTGGCGAATCGCGCGACGAACATATGCCTGAAGTGCAATCGAGAGTGCCCTTGTGTCGGCACCCACCCGAGAAAAGACGCAAATGCACGCTTAACGCCGAATATCGGCCAGTTATGCGAATGACATAAACCAACCGCATGTTGGTGTACACGCCAGCAAATCCCCCGATGCTGGCCCCGGCCAAACATGATCGCAATCGTCTGTATCCCGACAAAGGGCAGGCTTGTTCCGCCATGTAAAGCAGCGCCGCTCACGGATGCGATAGAAATACACGGCTCGGACCACGAGGTCGCCCGGCAGTTCGCTCGCCTCGGATTCGGCGACGCTACGCGTCGCTTTTCCTGAGGGATGTATCCCGATCAAATGCAGAGCCTGTGATCCAGAATGCTGCCGGCAAGGCAGAGTTCGTGTGCCAGAAGGCGGACTTTGTGTTCCGGCGAACGGTAATCCCGGCGCAGCCTCCCTAATATGCGCCTACTGTTAATCATTAACCCGCGATCGCATGTCATGAGCGTCTCGAAGCTCAGTTCCTGGGGCCACTACCCGTACGCACCGCAAACCGGCCGCGAGCCCGGTTGGCGGGAAAACGCGCAGACTGCGCTCCGCGATGCCGGCAAGCGCTTCGGTACGACATTGCCGTTCGGCAATGGGCGCAGCTATGGCGACAGTTGTCTTGCCGCCACCGACCACGTCCTCATGCTTCGCGGTCTCGACCGCTTCATTGCCGCGGATTGGAAAGCCGGCGTCATTCGTGCTGAAGCGGGCGTCACGCTCGGCGACGTGCTGACGCTTGCGGTGCCGCGCGGCTGGATGTTGCCTGTCACGCCCGGTACGCAATTCGTAACGCTCGGCGGCGCGGTTGCCAACGACGTGCACGGTAAAAACCACCACGTGCGCGGCACCTTCGGACGACATGTGCGTCGCTTTTCGCTGCTGCGCTCCGATTGCGAGCCACTTGAATGCGCACCCGAAGAAAACGCGGAGTTCTATCGCGCAACGATCGGCGGCCTCGGCCTGACAGGAATCGTCGAATGGGTCGAGCTGCAACTGATGCCTGTCGAGTCGAGCCGCCTGGCCACCCACACGAGTCCCTTCGGCAATCTCGATGAGTTTCTTGCGCTGTCGAACGAGTACGACGCGAAGCACGAGTACGGCGTAGCGTGGATCGACTGTTTAGGGCGCGGCACCTCGCTTGGGCGCGGCATCTATGTCAGCGCCGACCATGCGACCGACCGCTGCTTCGACATGCCGCACCGGCCCGTGCGGCGCGTGCCGTTCGCCCCGCCGTGGTCCCCCGTGAACCGCTACACGCTGAAGCTCTTTAACGAGTTCTACTACCGCCGGGCGGCGAGCAAGGCAGGGCCCGCCGTGGTCAACTGCGCGAGTTACTTCTATCCACTCGACAGCATCGGGGAATGGAACCGCCTGTACGGACGACGCGGCTTTCAGCAGTATCAATTCGTTGTGCCCGATGACACGGCCCGTGACGCTTTACACGCGTTCCTCGACGCGATCGCCTCAAGCCACGCGGGCTCCTTCCTCGCGGTGCTCAAGCGCTGTGGTCCGCTCGTCTCTCCAGGGTTGCTCTCGTTCCCGATGCGGGGAATTTCACTCGCCCTCGACTTTCCCCAGCACGACACGCGCAACGCGACGCTTTTCGCGCGACTCGACGCGATCGTACGCGAAGCGGGCGGCCGCCAATATCCGGCCAAGGATGCCCACATGACTGGTGCGGATTTTCGTGCCGCCTATCCGGCATGGCAGGCCCTCGAACAACTGCGCGACCCGGCCTTGATGTCGCGCTTCTGGCAACGGACAACCCGGTAATGGACAAGAACATTCTGATCGTGGGCGGCTCCTCCGCCATCGCCGTGGCGTGTGCTCGAGAATGGATCAAAAGTGGGGCGAACTTCATGCTGGCTGGGCGCCACGCGACGCGTCTCGACGCGGTCGCTCAGGACCTGCGCGTACGCGGTGCTGGCCGAGTCGGCACGTTCGTGCTCGACGTGAACGATTTCGAACAGCACCGCCCCATGCTCGACGCCGCCATGACAGAGCTTGGCCGCATCGACATCGTTCTACTCGCGCACGGCACCCTCTCCGACCAGTCGGAGTGCGAACGCGACCCACAGGCTGCGGTGCGCGAGATCACCGTCAACGCCCTCTCGACGATCGCCCTGCTCACTCTGCTGGCCACCGTGTTCGAGGCACAGAAGAGCGGTTCGATCGCCGTCATCTCGTCGGTTGCAGGCGACCGCGGGCGCCCTTCGAACTACGTCTACGGCACCGCCAAAGCGGCGGTGACGACCTTCTGCGAAGGGCTGCGCGCGCGGCTCTTCAAGTCGAACGTGAAAGTCCTGACGATCAAGCCGGGTTTTGTGAACACCCCAATGACAGCGGGACTCGCGCTGCCGGGCCCGCTCGTCGCCTCGCCCGAACGCGTGGCGACAGACATCGTTCGCGCCGTGGAGCGCGGCAAGGATTCGATCTACACGCCGTGGTTCTGGGCAGAAATCATGCTCGTGATCCGCTCGCTGCCTGGTTTCGTATTCAAGAGGATTTCCCTGTGAGCAGCCCGGCTGCCAGCATGACGCTCAGCCGCTCGCGGCTCGTGTTCTGGTATGCGGTGTTCGCCGCCATTTCAATCGGCGCGAATTTAGGCAGCCAGAGCCTCGCGTTCCACCTGTACCAGGGCCTGTATGCAGTTCCAATTTCGGTCTGCATCGGAACAGGCGTCGGGCTGGTCGTCAAATACCTGCTCGACAAGGCCTGGATATTCCGCTACGAGCACCGCAGCGTTGCACACGGTGTGCGCACGTTCACGCTGTACGTTGCCATGGGACTCGGCACCACAGTCGTTTTCTGGGCGGTGGAATTCGCCGCGGATGCACTCTTTCACGAGGAAATCGCGCGCCTGGCTGGTGGCGCACTCGGTCTGGTGATCGGCTATGTCACGAAATACCACCTCGACAAACGCTTCGTTTTTTCCTGACCACGTGTGCGTTGCAGCACAGAGGCTCTACGCCGCCGTAGCTACGATGCGTTCCCGGATCGCGGACTGTGCGAGTGCCGCCCGCGCTGTACTCCGCACGACACGCCAACAACTGGTCCACCTGTTCCTGCCCCGGCACGGAGAATGAACATGGCCACGCCCGCAGCACACCCTGTCCCGCTGTGTGTGGACCTGGACGGAACGCTCACGCGCACCGACCTGTTGTTTGAAGCCTTCTTTGTGCTCGTCAAACAAAGTCCACTGTCGATCTTTCTATGCTTCGCCTGGGCGCTGCGCGGGCGTGCCTACCTGAAAGAGCAAATCGCACAGCGCGTGAACATCGACGTCGGCGTCCTGCCGTACAACACCGAACTGCTCGCCTGGCTGCGCGACGAGCGAGCGAGCGGGCGCGATCTGTATCTGTGCACGGCGACTAACCAGCGCCTCGCCTCCCAGATCGCCGCACACATTGGGCTCTTCACCGGCGTGCTCGCGAGCACGGTCAGCAACAACCTGCTCGGCAAGAACAAGGCGCGAGCGCTCGTTGAGCAGTTCGGCGACCACGGCTTCGACTACTGCGGCGATGCGCGCGCCGATTTGCCGGTATGGCGCCAGGCCCGCCAGGCAATCGTGGTGGGTGACAGACACATCGCTGCCGCGGCCCGCAAAACAAATGCCGCCATCATCTTTTTCGAGCAAAAGCGCCGGCTGATTCCGCTCGTCCTCAAAGAAATGCGCGTGCATCAATGGGTGAAGAACGTGCTGATCTTCGTGCCGCTTCTCACCGCACACCGTTTTACGGATCGTTCCGCACTCGCTGCCGCCTGCATCGCGTTTGTGTCGTTCAGCCTGGCCGCTTCGTCGGTGTACCTGCTTAACGACATGCTCGATCTCGACGCCGACCGCCGCCACGCACGCAAGCGCAGCCGGCCGTTCGCTTCGGGAAAGCTGTCGCTAAAATTCGGCATCGTGCTCACTGTTGCACTGCTCGCCGCCAGCGGCGGCCTTGCGGCACTCCTGCCGCGGGAGTTTGGCGCGGTACTGGCCGCCTATTTCGTGACCACTGTCGCCTACTCGTTCGCGCTCAAGCGCATGACGCTCGTCGATGTGTTCACGCTCGCGTGCCTCTACACAGTGCGCGTAATCGCTGGCGGCGCGGCGACCGGCATTCCGCTCTCGTATTGGCTGATCCTGTTCTGCGTGCCGATTTTCCTCTCGCTCGCAATGGTCAAGCGCTATGTCGAACTCGACGCGATCCTGCGCGAAGGCAAAACGGAAGCCGCGGGGCGCGGCTACATCACCCAGGACATCTCGATCCTGCGCTCGTTCGGCACGGCTTCCGCGTACCTCGCCGTGCTGGTGCTTGCGCTTTATCTGAACACACCGGAAATGAAGGCGCTATATCTCCATCCGCAGGCATTGTGGGCGACATTTGCGCTCACGCTCTTCTGGGTGAGCCGGATCTGGATGTGCGCGTTCCGCGGCACGATGCACGACGACCCGATCGTGTTTGCGTTCAAGGATCGCGCGAGCCTCGCTGTGATCGCGCTATCAGGCCTGAGCATGCTACTCGCGATCTGAATCGCGCCAGCGACAAAAAATTGGGCACGGTGCACTTCCCGTTACGACGGCAAGTTCAGGGCGAATACCCTCGGGCTGACGAACACATCGATGACACATGCGCACACGTGCTCGGCTACGGCGCGCACCACCGCAAGTCGAGCGGTGTTTCGGATTTGCCCGCTCGGGCGACGTACGCTGGCGCACAGACCCACTTACAACCATGCTCTACGGTTGACCACTGAATCCGGCAGAGTGCGTGTGCCGCCGTCCGAAGAGCCGAAGGGCAGTGGACGGCGCTCGCGTTTTCGCTCTATGGACTAAGTCGTAGTGGGTCCCTCACGTTTCCCCAACGAATACCCGAATATGCGATTGACTTCACGATCATTCTGCGCGAACTGCGCGGCGACCGGTTAGGGAATTCGCAGACGGGATTCATGTTCAGCGATTTTCCCGCCATAGAGTTTGACGGTCATTAACGGAGATGGGGGCGTACTTGAAGCTAGATATGGCGAGCGTTACCGAGGACAAAGCATGGCCCATTTGGAGCTTATCTGCCGCCGCCTGTTTCTTCTTAGTTCTCGCATTCAGCGGAACGAGCGGTTCGTTTTTCTGGGACTACCACGTCTATGAGAGAGGCTTGAGTTGCTACTCGCAGGGACCAACCCCCTATGCGTGCGCATCGGGCGCCTTTCCATTTGTTTACCCGCCCGCTTTCCTCAAGGTATTTTCCATTGTCGACTTCCCAACAGCATTTGCTTTCCTGGTACTGGCCTCGGCCGCAGGCATCGCCTGCGTTAGCCTGAGTCTCAAGTCTCAAATTCCCTACCATCGCCTGGCGCCTTGCCTAGTTCTCGGCTTCCTGATTGGCGGATCGGGCTTTGCTTCCATCCAGACGGGAAACATAAGCGTCTTCGCGCACCTGCTTCTCGTTTCGCTATCCTACTTTCTATACACGAAACGGTCGGTCTACACGTTGACGCCACATGCGATCGCCATCATATTATTTTCTGCTATAAAGCCCTACTTCCTTGCCTACGCCTTGCTCTACCTCTTTCTGCCCCGTCGCAGTTTGTTCGCATTCGTCGCGGTGCTGCTATCGGTTGCCGGCATCTACATTGTGCAACCTGCTCTTTATCCGCAACTGTGGGCGGGATTCCAGGGCGCCATCTACAATCAGATCATCCGGCATGGAGATGCCGGGCTGACAATTTTTGGCGTATTTTCCAAGTTCGGGATGGGGAAATTCGGCTTTGTTCTCCATCTTCTCCTGATGCTTCTCGTGGTACTGATATCGGCAGCTCTTCGATACAGGCATGGGCAACGCTCTGTGCAGATCAGCTCCGCGAGCGAGTTGTTTTATTTCCTCGCCATCCTCATTCTGCTCAACCCGAGGTTGATGTCGTATGATTTCAGCGTTTTTGCGGTTTGCCTCTATTTGTCCATGATCCTCTCGTCACGAGGTGATGGGTGGGTGGGCCTTTTTTTGAATACTTTCCCTTTCCTGACCATCCTGCCTCTATGCCTCGAAGGATTGTTTGATATTCGAGTGCATTCTCTAACCTACTACTTCCTCGCAACCTACGTCCTGCTGGTTGCGGCAGTGGCCTGCCATTGGCCCCTACGTAGCTCGTGGACAAAAGCATCTGGAAGCGCGGCGCACGAGAAATAATTGTGCACAAGAGGGAATTGGTCCGCGCTGGAATCAGTCCTCTGATCCAGCTGCAGGCCGATGTCCCCAGCAGATTCGAGCACTATGGCCTGCGGCTAGTTCGCGTGAAAGCGGAAGCTGCGCCAAGGCATTCAAAGCCACTCTTCCAAAGCGCCGCGCTTCGTAAACATTGCCTGGTGCACCCACTTGCTAACACTTTCGGTGCATTGCATGGCAGGCTTCTCGATCAAGCGGAAGGTTATATCGCTGACAAGAATCAAGACGGGAGTGGTCAGCAGGATCGTAAACCAGTGCTCCAGAGGGCTGAATATTGATGGGGGGAGTCAAACTGTGAGGTTTTGATGTAGAAGTACCATATGCAGGAATGGTGCATAAAAACGAAAAAAGCTAGGTATCCTCTCAATCCGTCAATCGTTGCAAAGCGTCCCGCAGCGTTGGGGGCGCCGAATCGCCAGATCAAAACTCAGGCAGTCGCGAGTGCAAGGAGCACCGCGGCAAACACTGGGAAGGGACTGGTCGGGCTTATCATTCTTTTTGACCTCTCTGTAGAACCAACGCTGCGCGAGCGCCACGTCAGCATACCGGCCCTTCCCATCCGGTTGCCTTCATGGGGCGCCGTGGGTGGCAATCGAGACGCTTGCGTTGCTTTGCAAACGCCTCAATCGAGCGCTGCACTAAATCCGGACAGGAGGAAACTCGGCCGCGCCCAGATTTTCGATCTCGATGTAGGACGGCAGTTCGTTCGCGGTTCGCGAGTACAAACCGGCGGCCGTTTGGGAGAACCCGAGGCGTTTGAAATAGTCGTGGCAGGTGGCATTCCGTCCTGTATCGACCAGCTCGGCGCGAACCTCAGAGTGCGATTTCAGCGCCAATCGTGTCGCGATCGCCCCGACGACCAGCTCCGCGCCAAGCCCAAAGACACGGCACGACAGGACGACCTGGACGATGTTCTCGCCACTGATCAGGCAAACCGAGATGATGCCGTTGTCAATCAACTTGTCGCGCAGAGAAGAGACCACACAATAGCCGCCATTGTTTATAAATTTCTCGAACTCCGAACGCTCCCACCGCTTCCCTGTCGTGTTGAATTGATTTGTCTTGTTGATCAACTCGAACGCGCGATCGAAGTGTCTCGATTGAGGAGTCTTGATCAAGAAGAATGACTGGCGAAGCTGTAACGAAGCTAGCCACTCTTCCCGCGAAACACCATTGTCGGCGTCGGCGCTGGCTTCGCGCTGCGAGATCGCGCGCACTAGCTCGGTGCGGCGCGATGACTCTTCGGTGACGATCGGGACCTGCGTTTCGGCCGATCGCAGAATGATTCGCCGCCAGTCGTAATGATTGCCGCCGAGGCAACGAATGGCCGGGATTGCCGCCTTCACCTCCGACAACTCACGGTCGTTGTCGTCGATAAAGACACAGTTACCTGGAAGCAGATTCACCTCCTTGAGGATTTCAAGGATGTTTTGCGACTTGGGCTTCCAGTTGATGCGCACGCACGCGAAGTCGTCCATGGTGATGGCGCCGCGCCAGATGGCGTTGAACCGTTCAATGGTTGGCGCTTCTTCATTCTTGCTACAGATCGCCAGCAATCCGCCACGCTTCTTGAAGAACAGCAAGGCTTCAGCGAGACCGATAGGCCAGCCTTCGATGCGCTGTTCCTGGCTCACGCTCTCGCCTTCCGCTGCCACACCGCGCCACATGGTGTCGTCGAGGTCGACGATAATCAGCTTCACTGGGTCTCGTTGCTCGATGACCTTGACTATCGCTTCAATCCGGGAAAGGAATGCGAGGGTAAATTCGCGGGACGCGACCTCATATGTCACGATATTCCCAATCGCTTTAGGCGCAATCAGACGATTCGCATCCAGTTTGAAGTCCCAATCGTTGATGAACGAGGCATGTGAACTGCTCAACAGAACGTCGTCCTGCAGGTGTCGGCGGCCGATAAAATTCAATATTTCATTGGCGTCGAGAAAGTAGCAATTATTCGTCTTGCGCACGGCGTCCGACAAAAGCCGGTTGATCTCTCGCACCAGATATCCAGGCGATGTCATACCGAATGGATCGATGAGATCGCCGTCGTAATTGAAGCTCGGCTCGAAAAACGACATGAAGACAATCGGAGCCGTCGTGATCTGCGCGGCGACCTGCGCCACCTTCCGAGCGAGATATTCCCCTGTTTTTTCCAGAAAAGCGCGAGCTTCGTCGTCGGAACACAGGCGAGAAAAAACCATGTCCACCACAGGTTCAGGCGTTTGCGTCACTTCGCCCAGAATGTGACGGAGCGTGAGATTCACGACGACGACGTCATCGGTAGGTGCGGCCTCCGGGATCGGGGCGTGGCGTCTCGAGCCCATCAGTATGTGCCGGATGTTGTGCCCGGAGTTTGCGCTTCGCTTGACGAGCATCTCCACTGAACACGTGCCCAGCAGCAAAATATTGAGCTTGCGCGAATGAATCGCGAGCGACGTCGGCGGCAGCGGTAAATTGACCTGTTTATCGGCGACGGACGAGTAAAACAAATCGCGGACAAATTGACGCATTTGGGACCTCGAAGTCGAAACGTTCTCCACACGCTGCCGGTAACGGCCTTGAGATTAGAGCAGAGCGCAGACGCACCATCTGTGCGCCGACATACACAACCCCAGCCGGATGCGGCGCGCCTGACGTTAATGAACGTCCTCGAGATAACGGTGCCGATCGGTGAGATATAAAGGGAAAGAACCCGGCCTTGACGAGAGCTTCGAACTTCAAGGGGATCAAACTGGAGGAGAGGAAACTGGATGTGCAAGCTTGCCGAGTCGCGGCTATGATTTTTATTTTTCGGGGCCGATGCGTCTCACGTCGAATAATCCTCCGCGTGGATTATCCGTCTCAACTGTTTGATTAAATTCACACCACCCCACCCGATAACCAGCCTCGCAAACAGCGACGCCCAATCCTTGCTGGGCATCTCGATCTCTCTCAACAAAACTCGCTCGACAATGGCAAGCCTCAAGGCAATACTCATTTTCTTGTAAATCAGGACATTAAATATAAATGAGGAAACATGCCCCTTTGACATCAGTTTGTTATATTTTTCAAAAAACTCGAGACTGGGTTCGCAACTGACCGCCTTCGATATTCTGGCGGAACTTTCACTCAGGGAATACTCCACCAGTGCATCATGCAAATAGACGAATACGCAGCCAGCCATTTCAGCTCGAATGGCGAAATCCCAGTCCTGATGACGGCGCAACGATCCGTCGAAGCTGATCAGCGGGTACTGATGACGCCACATCATGATTGACGAGGTCTGAATATAGCCCCCTTCCAGCAGGATGAAGTCGAGCATCGACTGGCCATCGTAGGGAGAGCGGTTGCCCAGGATACGCCGGCCTGCGTCCGTTAGCACGACGTTACTGAAGAGCACCTTTGCTTCGTTCCCAGCAGGCTTGGGGCCGAATGCGGCGATGCAGCATTCGAGCTTGTTCGGGAGCCATCGGTCGTCAGCATCCAGGAAAGCGATCAGATCACCGGTGGCCTCCTCGATGCCCCGGTTTCGACACCACGCCGCACCATGGTTCTCGCTTTCGCGAATCAGACGCAAAGCAATGTTGTCTCCGCAACGACTCGGCAATTCGAACTGCAACCCCGATGCGTCATCTATGACGATAATCTCCCGCGGAAGAACGGTTTGAGTCGAAATTGATTCTATTGCCACCCAGAGCAAATCAAGGCTGTTGTAGTGTGGAATGATCACACTCACGTTGTAGACATTGTCAAAATCACGCCCCATCCCACACCTCGAATCTGAATTTCGACAACTTCCTCGTGCAAAGAGTAAAACTATCGGTCTTGATCTGGTAGCACGTCAATCACACATATTCTTACCGTTCCTTACCGGAAACAGATCTCACGGTTGGAAATCCAGCAATATTTATTACATTAAAATTAAACATACTTTCAAATTCCAGACATAGACGATTGGCGAATCTTCCCCAACGGGTTTCGGACCGGTCTTTGCAAAGTCCATAGAGCTGACGCAATTCAATAAACGAACGCAACCGAAACGCGCTCTGGAAGCCAAAGCAATAGATGATTCGTCCGGCGCTGCATCGAGTCGCAACGGACCATGCAGCCCAGCTAGTTGCGGAGAGCCTCGCAGGTTTTGTGTCGACGCCTTGTTTCGGCAATTGCCGCGTCGACTCGTCGGTCCCCGCACGGATGCGCGCACGCGGTGCAGCGTAATTGCATCACGCTTGATGAATCGTAGGCCGTGGCGCAAGTGCCGTTCCGTGGGTTTCCCAACAAATCCGCAAGAGTTGTATCTGTACATTCTCTGGTGTGTGAGCCGCTCGTTGCGCGCCCAACCGGGTGGGGCGCGAAGCCCCGTGCTCCACCGACACTTCCCCACCGCACGTCGAACCGGGCCCGCAATGTCCTCGTCGCCACTCACGCCGCCAACCATGCGAGAGGTCCATGTCTGGCAATGGGACCTTGACGCCTGCGGGAGCGATTTTGATCGGTACTGGGAGATGCTATCCGCACAGGAGCACGAGCGGGCCGGCAACTTCCGCTTCGAGCTGCATCGCCGCCGTTACGTGACCGGACGGGGCAAACTCAGACAGATCCTTGGCCGCTACGCCGCGCTCCCTGCGCGGGCGGTCGCACTTGAGTATGGTCCGGAAGGCAAACCGTTTTGCACGAGCCAACCTGCTGGATGGAGGATCTGCTTCAACCTGAGCCATAGCGAGAATACGGCGGCGCTCGCCATTTCGAACGGCTTCGAAGTGGGCATCGATGTAGAACAGATTCGTCCAATCGAGGAGGGCATGCCGCTCGAAGTCTTCTCCGCTCGCGAGCGCGAACAATTCGACGCGCTCCCGGCATCAGAACGGCAGCCGGTTTTTTTTGAAACCTGGGCGCGCAAGGAGGCCAGCCTGAAAGCGCTCGGAACCGGCTTCATCCTGCCGCCGGAGCATTTCGAGTTCGATCTTGCCGTTCACGGCGACACGACACCGCGCTTCGTCGGCGGCGAAGCGCAGGAAGCCTCGCATTGGTGCATTCGCGCCCTGTCACCCGGTCCGAGCTGCGCGGCGGCGGTAGCGGCCCGCCACGCTGACTGGTCGATCGTCCCGATGGACTGACCTGACGGCGCCTTGGGCGCGCCGTCATCGCCGCGTCCGGCGACTCAACACGGTTGTGCCGTGCACAACTCCACACGCAGATCGCAGGCCTTCGCCTCCAAGCCATATGCGCTCCGTGCGCCCGCGCCGCCCCGGTGCGATGTGTTGCTGCAGCACATCGTGTGTGCGACGGCGAACGGATAGGCATCCCGCAGGAGTTTAACTTCCTCTTACAGCAAATTTCAGACGTGAGAGACAAGCCAGCCGCGCAGGACTGCGGCTGGCTTGCATATCCCGTGACCGGCAGCCGTTGTGCGCAAGCGCCGCATGCACATCGCCAGGCCTGGCTCAACCCAGGACCGTCGTCAAAATTGTGGGGGAGTAGCAAATGTCACACAGAGATGGACTTTCAGGCGTTTTGCCGGGTGGGACCGAACATGTGCCTGGCGTAGCAGCGCGCTTCGATGCCATATGTGCCGAGTTCGGCAATCATCTTGCTGTGATTGACGCCACGGGCGAGGAAGACTACGCCGCCCTCGGCGAACGTTCGGCGCGGCTCGCTACCGTCCTGCGCGAAATGGGACTGGAGCCGGGCGAGCGCTGCGCGATCATGGTTTCGCGCAGCCGCGACACGCTGGCCTTGATGCTGGCGATCCTGCGGCTGGGCGGCGTCTACGTGCCGCTGGACCGCGCCTATCCCAAGGCGCAACTCGATTTCATCGTTGCCGATTGCGCGCCCAGGCTCATCATCGCTGAAGCGGCGGCGCTCGCCAGCGTTGGCGAGCTGAACGGCGTCTCAGTCGATCTCGAGCATGTCGTGGCGGCGGCAGAAGCGGCGGAGCCCGCACCGCTGCACGCGTGCAGTCGTGACGACGCGGCCTACGTCATGTACACCTCCGGCTCGACCGGCAAGCCCAAGGGCGTGGTCGTGCCGCAGCGCGCGATTCTGCGCCTCGTGCGTGGCCAGACCTTCACCGAGCTTTCGCCCCACACGCGCTTTCTCAACCTCGCGCCGCTCGCCTTCGATGCGAGCACGCTTGAGATCTGGGGACCGCTCCTGAACGGCGGCTGTGCCGCCATCGTCAACGAGGTCCAGCCCTCTCTCGACACGATCGCGTCCGAGATAGCGCGACTTGGCGTCACCAGCGCCTGGTTCACGGCTGGCCTCTTCAATGCGCTCGCCGACTATCGGCTGGAAGCCTTTCTTCCGCTCAAGGAGGCGCTGACGGGCGGGGACGTGCTGTCCCCCGTCCATGTACGCAAGGTCATGGAGGCCCATCCGGGTCTGCAGATCATCAATGGCTACGGTCCGACCGAAAACACGACCTTTACGTGCTGCTTCCGCATTCCGCGCGACGGCGAGTCGCTCGCGAATGGCGAGGCCATTCCCATCGGCTACGCCATCGCGGGCACGAGCGCCTACATCGTGGACGACAAGCTCGCGCCTGTTGCCGATGGCGAAGTCGGCGAACTGGTCACGGGCGGTGACGGTGTCGCGCTCGGCTATCTGAACCGGCCAGAACTGACGGCCGAGAAGTTCGTCGACGACGTTTTCGCTCCCGGCGCCAGGCTCTACCGCACGGGCGACCTCGTGCGCCGCCGTGCGGACGGGGCAATCGAATTTCTGGGCCGCAACGACCGGCAGATCAAGATTGCGGGCAAACGCATCGAACTCGACGAAATCGAACATGCGCTGCGCGTCGCGCCCGGCGTGGCCGATGCGGCCGTGGCGGCATTCGATGGCCGCATGGGCAAGGCCATTGCAGGCTTCGTGAAGGCCGATGCGGCGGATGCGGCGGTCCTCCTGAACGAAATCCGCGCTTATCTCAAGTCGGCCCTGCCCGATTACATGATGCCGTCGGAACTGCGTGTCCTGCCGGACTTTCCGCTCACGCCAAACGGCAAGATCAACCGCAAAGCGCTGCTTGCGACAGTCGATACGCAATCCGAAGCATCAGCAGTACCTTCGCCCGTGGACGACGACATTGCCGACAAGCTCGCGTCCGTTTTCGAGGGGCTCCTCGGCAAACCCGTCGATCGCCGCTCGAACTTCTTCGATCTCGGCTTGCGCTCGCTCGATCTGATGCGCGCGCACGCCATCATCGCGCGCGACGTGGCGGCGAAGGTCGCACTGGTGGATCTGTTTCGCCATCCCAATGTCGAGGCGCTGGCTTCGCATCTGCGCACGACAATCCCGACAGCGCGCAAAGAGGCAATTCGTCAACGCCGGGACGTGCAAAGCGGCGCAATCGCAGTCGTCGGCATGTCGGGAAGGTTTCCCGGCGCCCGCAACGTCCCGGAATTCTGGGCCAACATCCTCGCGGGGCGCGACTGCATCACACATTTCGACGTGGCGGAACTCGAAGACAGTTTCGACGACAAGTCGCGACGCGACGCGAGTTATGTCAAGGCGCGGCCGATACTGGCGGATGTCGATCACTTCGATGCCGGCTTTTTTGGCATGCTCGCGCGCGAGTCCGCGCTCACCGACCCGCAGCAGCGGCTGTTCCTCCAGATCGCCTGGGAAGCGTTCGAAGATGCCGGATACGACCCGGCAACGATCGCCGGCGCCGTCGGGGTGTTCGCCGGCACCTCGATGAACACCTACTTCCTCAAGCACATCCTGACCGATCGCGCGGTCATCGACGAGTTTACGAGCCAGTTCCAGATCGGCGAATATCAAAAGCTCGTGGGCGCCGGTGATTTCGTCGCCACCCGCACGGCTTACAAGCTCGGGCTCACGGGGCCGGCTATCTCCGTGCAGACGGCATGCTCCACCTCGCTCACCGCGATCAGCCTCGCCGTCGAGAACCTTCGGGCGGGACGCTGCGACATGGCGCTGGCCGGCGGCGTCTCGATCACCTTCCCGCAGAAGCGCGGTTACTTCTACGAAGAAGGCGGCATGGGCGCGCCCGACGGCGTGTGCCGTCCGTTCGATGCCGATGCGAAGGGCACGGTGTTTGGCAGCGGTGCCGGCGTCGTCTTGCTCAAACGTCTCGAAGACGCCATCGCCGACGAAGATCCGATCTATGCCGTGATCCGCGGCGTGGGCATCAACAACGACGGCTCTGACAAGGTCGGTTTCACCGCGCCGAGCGTCGACGCCCAGGCCCGCGCGATTGCCATTGCGCACGCCGAGGCTGGCATCGATCCGGCCTCGATTGGCTATATCGAGGCCCATGGCACAGCAACGCCGCTTGGTGATCCGATTGAATTCGCGGGCCTCGTGCAGGCGTTTCGCCTGGGCGGCGCCGAGGGCGGCCAGTTCTGCGCGCTCGGCTCGGCGAAGGCCAATGTCGGACACCTCGACGCGGCCGCGGGCGTGACGGGCTTCATCGCCGCGTCGCTTGCATTGCGCCACCGCACCTTGCCGCCGCTCACGCATTTCCGTTCGCCCAACCCTGGCATCGACCTGGCCAACAGTCCGTTTTTCTTCAATGCGGCCGTGCGTCCCTGGGCTGACGGCGCCACGCCGCGCCGCGCCGGTGTGAGTTCGCTCGGCGTCGGCGGGACGAACGTCCATGTGGTGCTGGAGGAGGCGCCTTGCCGTACTGCCTCTGGCGACCAAAACGAAGGACTCCAGATCCTGCCGGTATCGGCCCGCAGCGCTGCCGCACTCGAGCGCGCGAAAGTGAATCTCGCCACGCATCTCGCAAGCCATACGGAGATCGCACTAGCCGACGTGGCCGCGACGCTGCAAACGGGACGCCGAGATTTCGCGCACCGCGCCGTTGTCGTCGCCGAGAGCGTGGAGCAGGCCCAGGCCAAGCTCCAGAAAGGCGCGATCGAAGCACAGGCGCCACAGACAGCGCCTGCAGTCGTTTTCATGTTCCCCGGCCAGGGCGCCCAGTATCCGGGCATGGGAGCCGCGCTCTATCGCACCGAGCCGGTCTATCGCGAGTGGATCGACAAGGGCGCAGAGGCGCTGGCTCCGCATCTCGGGCTGGACATCCGCACGCTGCTGTTGAGTGAAGCCCCGGAAGGCGACGACACCCCGCACCCCATCCGCTCGACGATCTACGCTCAGCCTGCGCTCTTCCTCCTTGAATATGCGCTGGCGCAGTTGTGGATTTCGCGTGGCGTCAAGCCGGCAGCCATGATTGGCCATAGCGTCGGCGAACTGGTCGCGGCCTGCGTGGCGGAGGCGATCGCCTTCGAGGATGCGCTGCGCCTCATCGCGCAACGCGGTGCGCTCATGCAGTCGGCCGAACCGGGCGCGATGCTGGTCGTGCGCCTGTCGGAGGCCGAACTCAGCCCCATGCTGCCCGGCGACGTCGATCTCGCCGCAATCAATGCGCCGACGCTCAGCGTCGTGGCAGGCCCCTTCGCAGCCATCGAGGCATTCGAGGCCACGCTCAAGGCACGCGATATCGAGCATCGCCGTCTGCACACGTCGCACGCGTTCCACTCGCGCATGATGTCCGGCGTCGTCGACGATCTTGCCAAGGTCGCGAACAGCCTTTCCTTCGCGAGGCCGAAGATCCCGTATGTGTCCTCCGTAACCGGGCAATGGGCGGCGATGGATCAGCCAGTGTCGGGAGCGTACTGGGCCAGCCATTGCCGCAATGTCGTGCGCTTTAGCGACGCGCTGGCCACGGTCACGGCAGAGGGCAAACCTCTCCTGCTCGAAATCGGCCCCGGCCGCACGCTCTCGACCTTTGTCCTGCAGGGCTTGCCCAAGGACCGGCATCAGGGTGCGATTGCCTCGCTGCCCGATTTCGCGACGCGCGATCGCGAGCTTGCCGTTCTCGGCGAGGCGACCGGGCGCCTGTGGTTGAACGGCGTCAAGCCGAACTGGAAAACGCTGCGGGCTGAAACTGGCCGCCGCGTTTCGCTGCCCACCTATCCCTTCGAGCCGGAACGGCACTGGATTGACGCCCCGGCAACCGCCTCTTCAAGTCAGCCAACGACCGTTGCCCCAGCGATTGCCGCGCAAGCCTCGTCCGAAGCCCTAAACGATATTCCTCAGACCGCCATGACCCAAACCGTCCAAATCGACCGCAAACCGCGTCTCATTGCCGAACTGGCGTCACTGCTTGCCGAAATGTCCGGCGAAGCACCGGATACGTCCAATCCGGACGTGACCTTCTGGGACCTCGGTTACGACTCGCTGTTCATGGGGCAAGTGTCCCGGCAGCTGCGCCGCCGCTACGACGTCACGATCAGCTTCCGGCAGATCATGAGCGACTATCCGACGCTGCCCGCCCTCGCGCAGTTCCTCGACGGCGCGATGCCGCCTGATCCGGAAGTGCCTGCTGAGGCCGCACCGGTCGCTGCGCCGGTCGCTGTTCAAGCAGCGGCCGCGCCGGTCGCCATTGCCGCTGCACAAGTGAGCGCGCCTGTGGCAGTGCAAATGGCCACTGCGCCGGCTACGGGCGACCTCCAGTCGGTGATCCGCGACCAGCTCGCCGCAATGCAGTCGGTGATCGCGCGTCAGCTTGAGGTACTGCAAGGCGCGCCTCTGGCCGTGCAGCAGCCCGCCGCGGCGTTCCAGATCCCTGCGCCTGCTGTCGCTGCGCCCGCACCTGTAGCCGTCGCAGCCCACGCGGCTGCCGCCGCGCCCGCGCACTCCGCTGGCCCCGAGATCAAGTTCGAGGAGAACCGCCCGTCGCGCTTCACCGCGTACAAGCCGGGCGCCACGCATTCGGCCCAGATGACCGACGCCCAGAAGTCGTTCATCACCGACCTCGCCGCGCGCTACTCGGCGAAAACCGCTACCTCGAAGGCTCGCACGCAATCCTACCGTGCCGTGCTCGCCGATCCGCGCACCGCCAGCGGCTTCCGCGAGGAATGGAAAGAACTCGTCTATCCGATCGTCGCCCAGCGCTCGAAGGGCTCGAAGATCTGGGACGTGGACGGCAATGAGTACATCGACGTGGTCAACGGCTACGGCCAGACCGCGTTCGGCCACACGCCCGATTTCGTGGTCGAGGCGGTCAACGCGCAATTGGCGGAAGGCTTCGCGATTGGACCGCAGTCGCCGCTCGCGGGCGAAGTTGCGCAGATGTTCTCCGAGATGACGGGCCACCAGCGCGTCACGTTCTGCAATACCGGCTCGGAAGCCGTGATGGCGGCGATGCGTCTCGCGCGCACGGTGACCGGCAAGGACAAGGTGGTCTGCTTCGACGGCGACTATCACGGCCAGTTCGACGAAGTGCTCGTGAAGCCGGGCAGCGAAGCGGGCGTGCCGCGCGCGTTCCCGCTCGCCCCCGGAATCCCGCAAGCCTCCGTGGGCAACATGGTCGTGCTGCCGTATGCCCGTCCTGAAAGCCTCGAGTGGATCAAGGCCAACATCGACGATATCGCAGCGGTCCTGATCGAGCCGGTGCAGTCGCGCCATCCGAACTTGCGTCCGAAGGAGTTCGTGCAGCAGTTGCGCGACGTCACGGCGGCCAATGAGTCGGCGCTGATCTTCGACGAGGTCGTGACGGGCTTTCGCGTCCATCCGGCCGGCATGCAAGGCCTGTGGGGCATCCAGGGCGACATGGCGACCTATGGCAAGGTGGTCGGCGGCGGCCTGCCCATTGGCGTGCTTGCGGGCACCACGCAGTACATGGATGCGCTCGACGGCGGTCAGTGGCAATTCGGCGATGCTTCGGTACCCGAAGTTCCGCCTACCTTCTTCGCGGGCACGTTCGTGCGCCACCCCGTGGTGCTGGCCGCAATGAAAGCCGTCCTTCTGCACCTCAAGGAAGCTGGCCCGGCGCTGCAGGAAGGGCTCGGCGCGCGCATGGCCGGCCTCGTGCAGCGTGTCAACGCGCATCTGGAGAAGGTCGGCATCGCCGCGCGCGCGGAATCCTTCTCGAGCTGGTTCTATGTGAATCTCGCGGGCGAAGATCGCCTCGGCAGCCTCTTCTATCCGTATATGCGCTATCTCGGCGTTCATATCATGGAAGGCTTCCCCTGCTTCCTGACGACGAGCCATTCTGACGAGGATATCCGCAAGATCGGCGACGCCTTCATCGCGAGCATCGACGCGCTCCAGCGTGTCGGCATTCTCGGCGGCGCGCAAGACGCTGCGGTGCTTACGCAGGTCGAACCGCAGCTCACGCAGTCTGCGCTCACCGAGCCGCAGAAGGAAATCTGGATGTCGGCCCAGCAGGGCCACGAGGCCTCGCTCGCGTTCAATGAGTCGTTCACGCTCGAACTCAATGGCAAGCTGAACGAGGCCGCTTTCGAACGCGCCTTCGCCGCGACTGTCGCCCGTCACGATGCGCTGCGCGTGCACTTCTCACGCGTGGGCGACACGATGTTCGCGGAACCGACGACGACCGTGCCGCTGGTCCCGATCGACCTTTCCAGCCACGCCGATCCAGCGGGCGAGCTCAAGGCCATCATCGACGCGGAAGCCCGCGAGGTCTTCGATCTGACCCGGGCACCGCTCGCGCGCGCCGCACTGGTACGCCTGGAAGCGCAGAAGTGGGCGTTCGTGTTCACGGCGCATCACATCGTCTGCGACGGATGGTCGATCAACATTATCCTGCGCGATCTGTCTGCGCTCTACGCAGCGGAAGTCTGGGGCACGCAGCCCGAACTCGACGAGGTGCAGAGCTTCCTCGCCTTCGCCAAGGCACAGGACGAAATCGGCGTCGAGAAAGACACGCGCGAGTTCTGGATGAACGTCCATCGCGACCCGGCGCCGCAACCCGATTTGCCCGGCGATCGCCCGCGCCCGGAGCGCAAGACCTTCAACGGCGCTTCGACGACCCGCCATCTGGGAGCCGACCTTCTCAAGCAGGTCAAGACGGCTTCCTCGAAGCAGGGCTGCTCGCTGTTCGCCACGCTGTTCGGCGCGGCTCAGGTGCTGTTCGGCCGTCTGTCCGGCAATGACGATGTCGTGATCGCCGCACCGATGGCTGGCCAGTCGCAAGCGGGCGAAGCGCTGCTGGTCGGGCACTGCGTCAACTTCCTGCCGTTGCGCGTGAAGTTCGACCGCGAGAAGCCTTTCGCCACGCACATGAAAGCGGTGCGCGATCACCTGTACGACGCAGGCGACCGGCAGAACTACACCTACGGCGCACTGGTCCGCGATCTCGGCATCAAGCGCGATCTCAACCGGCTGCCGCTGACCGATCTGCAGTTCAACCTGGAAAAGGTCGACGGCGAACTCGACATGGCAGGCGTCACCACGCACTTCGCACCGAACGCGAAGGCCTACAGCAACTTCGATCTGTTCCTGAACGTGATCGAATCGGCGCAAGGCCTGCGTCTCGATTGCGACTTCAACACCGACGTCTATGACGAAACGACGATCCAGCGCTGGCTCGGCTACTACGAAACCTTGCTGACGGCGATCGCACGCGATGCCGAAACGCCGGTCGCGGCACTGCCGCTGCTGAGCGATGTGGAAATCCACCATCTTCGTGACGAGCTGAACGCTTCCCAGCGTGACTACGATCTCTCGCAGACGACCCCGGCGCTGATCGCCGCGCAAGCCTGGCAGGCACCCGATACGACAGCCGTATCTGACGACTCCACGAG
Source organism: Paraburkholderia sp. CNPSo 3281 (assembly GCF_024206515.1). Classification (NCBI taxonomy): domain Bacteria; kingdom Pseudomonadati; phylum Pseudomonadota; class Betaproteobacteria; order Burkholderiales; family Burkholderiaceae; genus Paraburkholderia; species Paraburkholderia sp. CNPSo 3281. The sequence goes on from NZ_JAMBPS010000031.1 coordinate 52,620, forward strand.
CCTGACCTATGGCGAACTCGACGCACGCGCAAGCCAGATCGCCCGCCGGCTCATGGCGGCAGGTATCGCGTCGGGCGAACGCGTCGCCCTTGCGATGGAACGCAGCGCCCTGATCGTGGCCGCCATGATCGGCGTGTGGCGCGCGGGCTGCGCCTACGTGCCGCTCGACATGACGATGCCGCCTGCACGCTTGCGCCAGATTCTGGATGGCGCCGGCATCGCCGCCGTCCTCAGCGATGAGGGAAGCCTCACGTTGCTGGAACCGGGCGCGCATCGCGTGCTGGACGTGGAGGCGCTCCTCGCGCAGGACGACGACGAAACTGTGGCGCTGCCCACCGTAACGGACGCGGATTCGGCCTACGTGATCTTCACGTCGGGCTCGACGGGTCAGCCCAAGGGCGTGGAGATTGGGCATCGCGCGCTGAGCAACTTCCTGCTCTCGATGGCGCACGCGCCGGGCTTTACGGTCAGGGACAGCATCGTCGCGGTGACGACGTTCTCCTTCGATATCTCGGGTCTTGAGCTGTTCCTGCCGCTCATCGCCGGCGGGCAGACCTTCATCGCGGGCCACGCGGAAGTGCGCACCGGTTTCGAGCTGGTGACCCGCCTAAAGGAAGAGGCCGCCACCGTTCTTCAGGCGACGCCTTCGCTGTGGCGCATGCTGCTAGAGGCCGGCTTCAAGGCGCCGAAGGGCTTCAAGATTCTGTGCGGCGGTGAGCCGTTGCCGCGCGATCTCGCCGACGACCTGCTCGCGACCGGCGCGGAGGTGTGGAACCTCTATGGCCCGACCGAGACGACGATCTGGTCTTCCGCCTCGCGTGTCGTTGCGAACGCACCGGTGGTGATCGGCGCGCCCCTCGCCAATACCGACCTGCACGTACTGACCGACGACCTGCATCTGGCGCCGGAGGGCGTGAGCGGCGAACTGTGGATTGGCGGTGAAGGCCTCGCGAAGGGCTATTTCAACCGCCCTGACCTGACCGATGCCGCTTTCAAGTCGGTTGCCATCGAAGGCGCTGCGCCACGCCGGCTCTACCGTACCGGCGATCTTGCGAAGCGGCTCGCCGACGGCTCGCTCCAGCACCTGGGCCGTCGCGATCAGCAGATCAAGCTGCGCGGCTTCCGCATCGAGATCGAGGATATCGAGGCCACCCTGCGCAAGGCGCCCGGCGTTGGCGCAGCCGCCGTCGCCCTGCATACCGTGGGCGACAGTCCGCGGCTCGTCGGCTACGTAGTCGGCGCCGGCTCCGGCAAGCCCGACCAGGGCGCGGTCGCGGCGCACGCAGCCGGACAACTGCCGTCCTACATGGTGCCGACGCTGTGGATGACGCTCGAAGCCCTGCCGCAGACTAGCAACGGCAAGCTCGACCGCAAGGCCCTGCCCGTACCGACAGCGGACATGGTGGCCGTGCCGGTGCGCCAGCCGCATGCTGCGCTCAAGGTCGTGCCGCAAGCACCAGTGCCGGTCGAATCGGCGGCCATCGAGCCGGAGACGAGCAAACCGGCGGAGATCATCGCCGTGGCCGAACCTGTCGCCATGACGCCGACCCAGACCACCATTGCCGCGATCTGGGGCGATGTGCTCGGCCTGCAGCAAGTCGGTATCGACCAGAAGTTCTTCAGCCTCGGCGCAGATAGCCTCCAGCTCTTTCGCATCGTCGCGCGAATGAACGAGCGTGGGCTGGGCGTGGATGCACGTCAGCTCATGAAGAACGTCACGATCGAGCAGTTGGCCGCGAGCCTGGACGGCGCAGTGGCTGAAGAGCTGGTTGAGGCTCCCCCCGTTGCGCGGCCGTCGATCCTCAACTTCAAGCGCCGGATTGCCGAAGGAGCCTGAGCGATGAACTCGATAGCCTTGAATATCGCACCTGTGCAGGCGGTCGAGGCGGGCCACGCCCTGTTCCCCGCGACCGCCTGCCAGGTACGCTACTGGCACGAGCAGAAGGCGTCGCCGAAGGCCTCCGCGCTCAACATCGCCTTCCGGCTGCAACTGTCGGGGCCGCTCACCGCTGCGAGCATCGAACAGGTGCTTGGCGAACTGGTCGCGCGGCACGAGATATTGCGCACCGGCTTCCTGATGACGGGCGCGGGGCTGCGCCAGCAAGTCTGGAGCAGAGCCCCCTTCCGGCTCGCGGTGGTGGATCTCAGCGGTTTGGACGACAAGGCCGCCCTTGCGGAGGCCCAGCGCGTGGGTCAAGAGCAGGCCCGCACGCCTTTCGAGCTGTCGTCCGCGTCCTTCTTCCGGGCTGTGTGGTTGCCGAGGTCGGCCACGCAAGGCGAATTGCAACTGACCTTCCATTCGCTCGTGATGGACGGCTGGTCCTTCGCGATCCTCGTGCGCGAACTCGTGGAAGGACTCGCGGCGCTGCACGCGGGCCATGATCCCGATTACCCCGACGTCGACCTGCACCATGGCGACTACGCGCTATGGAAGGGCGAGTTCCTGGCCAGCGGGGCGATCGATCGCGCCCGGGTCCATTGGCGCCAGGAGCTTAAAGGGTTCAGCCGTTTCGACGTTACGGGCGACCGCCCCCGACCACCGGAGCGGCGCTTCCAGGGCGTCATTCGCTCCATCCTGTTGTCGGGCGAGATGAGCGAGCGTCTGATCGCTGCCGCCAAGGCGCAAGGCGTGACGCTCTTCAGCGTGGCGGCCGCGGGCCTCGCGATGGCGCTGCAAAAGGCGACCGGCCAGGCCAAAGTCGCCATGGGAACGCAGATGTCGGTGCGCGATCAGCAGGAACTCGAGGGTGTAATCGGGCCGCTCATCAACACGGTAATCCTGCGCCTCGACGTGACCCAAGGCAGCACGCTTGCCGACGTTACCGCGCAGTGCGGCGCCAAGCTCAGCGACGCCATCGAGCATCTACACCTGCCGTTCGAAGAAATGATGGGAATGGCAGGCGAAGTGCCGGATATGAACCGGCCGCCACTATGCTCGGTCAACTTCGCTCTGCAGCAAAGCTTCGTCGGCATGGGCGACGAAGTTCGTCGCCAGGATTTCGCCGCGACGACTTCGCCCTCTTTCAACGCGGGCGCGCTCTACGACCTCAACTTCTTCATGGTGCGGCGCCCGGAGGGCTGGCGCATCTCCTGTGAGGGCGACACGGACCTCTACGACATCGAGACGATCGACCGGCATCTGGCCAGATGGCGCGAGGTGCTGGAAGCCGCCGAAGTCACGCCACAGCGAGCGCTCGCGCCCGCGGCCGGGAAAGACACGGTGCAAGTTGCGGGCGGCGTGGGCGTCAGTGGTTTCATCAGCCGGGCCGAGCTGGAGGCGAAAGCGCAGAATATCGTGCGATTCAACGAGGAGGGTTCGCAAACGCCCATCATCGTGCTCAACAATATCGCGGTCCTCTATGAGCTGGCCAAACAGGTCGGCGACGAGCGGCCCATCGTCGATGTTCCGATGGTGCCGAAGACGCCTCAGCCCAACCTCCCGTTGCGCGCCTTCGAGGACATCGCTGCGGACGCCGTGCGACTCATCAGACTGATCCAGCCAAAGGGCCCCTACATCCTCATGGGGTACTGCGTGCTGGGTGCGATGGCGTTGGAGGCGGCCCACCAGCTGCGCCGCGAAGGCGAAACCGTCGAACATGTCATCCTCACTGATTCCTGGTGCCCGGGTTACCGGGAGACGATGCCCTGGTACGATCGCCTGCTGCGCAAGGCGCAGGTGCGCATGGACGACATCCCGCGCGACTTCCGGCTCGCGAGACGTGGCGAGATGTCGATGATTGCGTTCCTCCAGCAGTTTCGGACCGTTCGCTGGCTCCGTCTCACGCAGCTTGCCGTGAAGTTCGGACTCTTGAAGAACGATAGTGCGAACAACATGATTGACGACAACCTCTGGTATGGCCGCAACATCGGTTATTTGCGCGAGCAGCAGGTGCGGTATCGTCCAAAGCCCTATGACGGCAATGTCCAGATCTTCCGCAGCGGTCAGGTGCTCAAGGGCCGCCTGTTCGCACACGACATGGGTTGGGGTGAAGTCGTCACTGGCAAACTGGTCGTCACCGACGTTCCCGGCATGCACAACCAGATGTTTCGCGCGGCCGGTGCTGCTGTCATGGGCAAGCAACTGCTTGGTCGCTTTGCCCAAGCCGCACATGACAGGCAGGAAGCCGCCCTTGAAGGGCCATGATCTCGAAGCGTCTCGATAGGGTAAATGGCCCATGTCCCATTCGCGTAGGGTTGTGCTGGTCGCGCTTTTGGGCGCACTGTCCGTCACCGGCCTTTTTGTCAGGCTAGCTGTTCCCGGCCTGTTTCGCCGTGTGCCGGTCGCCGTCGCCAACGCGTCGGAGCCGCCCTCTGGAAGGGTGCGCCTCGCCGTGCTTGGTGACTCCAACAGCCAGGCCTACCACGACACGGTCATGTTGAGCGATCCGCACGCGCGAGGAGGCCAGTGGCGCGCGACCACCTGGCAGTGGACCGAGGTGCTCGCCCAGTTGCGCGGAGACCAGATCGACCAGGGCAAATGGGGCGTTTGGGGAACCGGAAAGTATCAGGCCATTGCCAGCGAAGCTTTGGGGGCTCTCGCCCGCACGCCCCCCAAACAGGACTACCGCTATAACTTCGCGATTAGCGGGGCGACCTGCGGCCAGTTGATGGGGCAATCGCAGCGCCAGGCGATCCGTCTCGTCGATTTGATGGACACAGAACCACAAGCCTGGCGAGGGGGCATCGTGTTCATCCGGATCGGTGACAACGATCTCAGCAGCCACGAACTATTTGATGAGTTGTCGCGCGATCCAGCTGCATCGCACCCCTCGGCCGTGATCGACGCTTGCATCAAGTCAATTGGCGAAGCCGTCGCGCTGATCCGCAAATATCACCCGGATACCTATGTCGTACTCTCAACTGCGGCCAGCGGCGCGGATTGGCCGGGCGAGTTCGAAAGCTGGCAATCCGCCAGAGAGATAGCCAATATCGATTCCGGCATAGATCGCTTCAACAATGGCTTGCGCGCGCTCACCGCAGCAGATCGCCATGTCTATGTTCTCGAAGATGAAGCGTGGTTCAGAAGCATGTGGGGCCAGCGCGACGATCGAGGTCGTCCAGATTACAAGACGGTTCATCTGTCGCCTGGCTGGGCCATCACCAATACCTCCGGCGACGATCCGCACAATGTCTTCCTTTCAGACAGCCATGCCGGCGTAGTCTGGAACACGCTCTGGACCCAGTACTTTGTCACTTCGCTGAACGCTGCTTTCGGGCTGCATATCAAACCGGTCACGGACGCCGAGGTCGTCGATTTTCTCCGGCCAGGCTTCAGAGCCGCCGACACAACATCGGTGACTAGCCAGGAAGCTGTCAAGTAGAGCGCTCATCCCCGGGTAAACGCCAAAACCGGCTTGGATGTTCGTCAACGCACATCTGGCCCACGGGCGCGATAGTAGCCTGCAAGCACTACCCTCTAACCTGCGAAGGTGTGCCATGTCTGTGACTAGCAATGGTGCGACGTTGGCCGATGCATCACTCCAACTAACCTCAGACGGACTATTTCTGCACGCCCGCAATCAGGAATTCAAAAGCAACTTCAATCTGCATCCTTTCAAATTCAATCATATATTGCACGAGAGCGGCCTGTTCGAGATCCCCAGGATCGCCGAAGTCGCCGAACGGATGCTTGAAAAGAATGGCAATGTCCGCGCGATCAACTTCAAGAATAGCTCGCTGGAATCCAGGTTCAGCGCCATGCCGCATAGCACACGGCTGAAAGAAGCGTTTGCGAGCGTTCACGAAAACGACTCATGGATCAAGCTGACTCAGGCACACCTTTACGACGCGGATTACGCCCACGTCCTTGACTCGATTACAGCCGAGCTCGAGGAGTTGTCCGGTTACCCGCTGCGCAGCGACATCACCCTGGTGACGATGACATTGCTGGTCTCGTCGCCAAAGATCTCGACACCCTTCCATATCGATCACGAAACCAACTTCCTCTTCCAGCTGCAGGGCTCGAAGGATGTATGCCTCTTCCCCGCTACCGATCGCGAGGTGGTGCCGGACCAGGAAGTGGAGCGCTACTACGCCGGCAACTTCGAGGCTGCGCGCTATCGCCGTCAACTGCAGAACCGCGGAACGATCTTCCGGCTCAACCCGGGCGAAGTGGTGCATCACCCTCCATTGGCGCCGCATTGGGTCAAGAACGACGACAACGTTTCAGTGAGTATCAGCATCAACTACTGCATGAAGTCGCTCGAGCGACGCGCACGGGTTTATCAGGCTAACTACGTTCTGCGCATGATGGGGCTGAAGCCGATGCCGCCCGGAGTTTCGCCATTGCGTGACAGCTTGAAAAGAAAGGTCATCTCGACGCTCGAACACCGCCATCCCAAAACGTTCGCGGAAGTCGTTCACTCGCCAGTGACGCGATTGAAGTCGCCGCTGAACGCGGTTCGGCGCCTGGTCAAACGCTGAACGCTCGCGATTCAATCGTTACGCCAGTCGGACAACCGCGGCATCTGCGCGAGGTAATCATGGACTATATCGGCCGCCCTCACTTTCTGGCTCCTGAGCCTCTCTTGAGGGAAGCCTCAACCTCGCCGGCGGGCGCGCGCGAGACGACTGCGCGGTCCAATCCCGCGCTTGCGGAGGTTCCCTCGGTTGGTGAGCCCTGCCTGTTGTCGCTCGTCGTGCCGTTCTATAACGAGGAGGAAATGATCGGCGCGTTCTTCAGCGCGGTCATTCCCGTACTCGAATCGATCGACGGAACCGAGTTCGAAATCGTCTGTGTGAACGACGGCAGCCGCGATGACACGCTGCGCATGCTGATCGGCATGTCGACGGCAGACAGCCGCATCCGTGTCATCGACCTGACGCGCAACTTCGGCAAGGAGGCCGCGCTTTCGGCAGGTCTCGACGAAGCGCGCGGCGCCATTGTGATCCCTTTCGACGCGGATTTGCAGGACCCGCCGAAAATCATTCCGGCATTGGTCGAGAAGTGGCGCGAAGGCCACGATGTCGTCGTCGCCAAACGCGTGAGCCGGCTCACGGACTCCTTCCTGAAGCGCCAGACCGCGGCGATTTTTTATCGCATCCACAACGCGATGTGCGACACGAAGATCCCGGAGAACGTGGGTGACTTCCGTTTGATCACAAGGGAGGTCGTGGACGCGCTCAAACAGCTCCCCGAGACGCGCCGCTTCATGAAGGGGCTGTTCGCCTGGGTCGGCTACCGGACCGCAGTCGTCGAGTATGTGCGCGAGCCCCGCCTCGCCGGCAGGTCGAAGTTTTCTGGCTGGAAGCTGTGGAACTTCGCGCTGGAGGGCTTCACAAGTTTTAGCACGCTGCCGCTTCGCGTATGGACCTACGTCGGCAGCTTCGTGGCATGTATCGCCATACTGTATGCATCGTTCCTCATTGTGCGAACCCTGATTCAGGGAATCGCCGTACCAGGCTACGCGTCGCTGATCTCCGCCGTCCTTCTGCTCGGTGGGGTTCAATTGATCGGAATTGGCGTACTTGGCGAATACATCGGCCGTATCTACTATGAATCGAAGAACCGGCCGGTCTACCTGATTCGCAGACGCTATGAACCCGCAGGCCCCAACGATGCCTGATCTGCGCGCGGTACGAAGGTTTGTGGTCTATGCGGGCGTCGGTGCGATCGGCACCGGTGCGCAGTATGCGATTCTCGTTGCGATGGTTCGCTCCGGTCTTGGCTCCCCGGCAGTCAGTTCAATGGTTGGGGCGACCGTTGGCGCAATCATCAACTACGGCCTGAACCGCCAGATCACGTTTCGAAGCAACAGCAACCCTCTGTCGACCGCACCGAAGTTCGCCATCATCGCTTTGCTTGGCGTAGTGATGAACGGCGCGTGCATGAAGTTCTTCACTTCAATCCTCGCATTGAACTATCTGATGGCCCAACTGGTTACGACCGCGCTCGTTCTCGCCTTGACTTACCTGCTCAACTCGAAGTGGACGTTCAATGAGCACGAGCGCAGCACACAAGTGTCCCCAAAGCCCACGTTCAACAAGCTTCCATCCCCAGACGACGTAACGTCCCCCTGAGCACCGCCAACCGATTGCACGGCGGACCAATTCCCGCCGCAAGGCGCGGGATCGAGCCGCTAGCGCGCATTGGCAGTACTTCCAGTCCTCTGCATGCGGATGAGCCAGCTCGCGCACAACGCTACGCCTGAGTATGGACGCGGCGCAAGTGGCACGGCATGCGAACACAGTGGGGCTTCGCAGCGCCCCTTTCTTCCTGCTCTCGCAAGGTCTGTTGTCTGGCACCGACCCCGACCTATTCCGGCATCGTCGCGTCCGCTGCAGGAGCAGTGCGCACCGGACGCGCCGTGAGCCAGCCGCGCGAGCGTGCGAGCAACGCCCGACGCACCGGCGCGTCGTAGCACCTGTCGGCGCACCACGTAAGCAGCACAATACCGGGTAACAAGACCACTGCACTCACGGCAGAGGGATGCCGTAGAAAATGGACATGGACTGCGAGATCCTGAACGGCGAACGCGAATGGCACGTGCAGGACATAGATGCCATACGAGATTGCCCCCGAAAAAACGAAAAGCGGCAGCAGGCGCACAGGGGGCTCCACCCGGCATGCCGCCCAGACGATTGCCGGGAGGACGGCGAGCGCGATCACCAGATCAACCACGGGTTGATGAAGCGTCGACCATGGCATGAAAAGTAGGCCGAGCACCAAGGCGACGATGAGTACCGCCGAGAGCGATCCGCGCCTGCGCGCCGGTCGATGAAACCGGTAAAGCAAAAGACCGGCTGGAAAGGCGTAGCCGAGTCGGGCAAATCCTACATAGAACGTTGGCCAGGCGACGCCGTTGGCGAGGCCCGAAGTATATGCCGCTATCCCGAGGGAAACGCCCGATACACACATCACGAAAATGAGCAGCCTTGTCGTGAGATGGCGAAAGAACAGGCCATAGGCGAGGCTCGCGATCAGTTCAAAAAACAACGACCAGGCAGGAAAATCCAGCGGATAGATAAAGTCGTATTTTTCCGGAAAGGGAAAGAACGTCCGCAGAGGAGCATGCGAGGGCAACATCAGCAAACCGGCCGGGACCGTGGAGGCGATTTCGCGCCACTGCGCAGGCAGCCGATACGACAAGGAAATGAAGCCGAGTACCAGGCCAGCACAGTAGAGCGGGTACAGGCGGAACAGTCGTAGCGTGAAATATTGCTGCCAGCTCAATTCACCTGATGAAAGCCGCCTGTCGTACGCATTTGCAATGACGAAGCCGCTCATCGCAAAAAAAAGATCCACGGCCAGATAGCCGTGTTCGATGTCGGGCAGGTGGTACAGCGCGTGGAAGTGCACGAAAACAACGACTATTGCGGCCGCGCCGCGCAAGCCGTCCAGCGTCGCATATCTCGCGCTCGTAATCGATGGTCCCATTGCGCTTCCCAGCTGCATTTTTGAAGGCTTCCGCTGGAAACATAACCCTCGGGAGGATGTATGTTGGTGTGTTGACAGACATAACTGCCGAGTTCGGATGAAAGGATATTCCTTGTTCCCAACGGGTACGGATTTCCCGATACCTCTACGACATCGTACCCACAGCGCATTGCACCACGACTCGAGTCCTATGGCTTCAATTGGCCCTTGTTCAACAAGCTCCTATTCACGGCGCAAGGACGTGCTCGGGACTTGGACGACGACTGACAGCCCAGGATTTGTTCGCAAGCGCAGGATGGTGAACCTGTCTCATTCGATCGAAAGCCGCGTGGCCCAACGCACAGAGAGGTTCGAATCCACCGGCTAAATTCATCGCGTGACTTGCCTACACAAACGTACGCGAGACGCCCTGCTGTCATATGACGGCCGAGACGACATCGAGCGATGAACGAGGCGTGCAGAAACACGCCGTCGATTCCGAGGGTTCGCCACATAGTGCTGGATCGTTCCAGACCTTGGCGGAACTTGCGCGCCGACAAAGCAGGCACCGGCCCGTGCTCATACCTCGACTGATATTGGGCGTTAATAGCCCATTTTACTGATTGGACCACTGGGCGGTTAGCTCCCCTATCGATTGATCTTCTAGCTGCAAGCGTGGAGGTGCTACATGACAATAAAGTGGTCACGGGGGAATGTGCATTTGATCCTGTCCTGGATCGTCGTCGGCATACTCGGTATCGTCGAAGGACTCTACGGGCGGACGCAATACTATGGCGACTGGATCTCCTATCTCAATGTCAGCTGGGGCGTCACGCACCTCGATTGGCGCGAAATTTTTAACCCGTTCTGGAATCCCGGATATCCCGCACTAGTTGCCGGTGCTCGGGCGCTGGCCGCCCCCACTCCGGACGGTGAGTGGTATGCAATAACGGCAATCAACTGGGTGGTCTATCTGGTTGCTTATGCAGCCTGGCGCGGACTGGTCCGGAATGCTCTCGCGCTTTATTGGCCAGGTTCGCTTGCGCTGAGCAAGCACCCGTTTACGATCTGGATTGGAGTTTGCGTTTTTCTTGGCGCTTGCCTCGCGCTTGACTCCGTTTCGGCCGCGTGTCCGGACTTGCTTGTGACCACGGGCTTCCTCCTGGCTTCGGGCCTGCTCCTCTCCCTGATTCGTCGCCGGGACCTGCTGACTGCGACGTTGCTTGGTCTGGTCCTGGGTCTCGGTGTTTGGGTAAAAGGGGTGTTCACTCCGTTTGCCTGCCTGTTCATGTTGACGCTTTTCATCTATTGCTGCATGAGGGGCGGATTGTGGAAATCGTTCGGTGCGGTTGTGGGAACCTTCGGTGTTTTCTTTGCCGTCTACATCGCCGGGATTTCCTGGTCCTATGGGGAATTTACGCTTGGCGCCTCCGGTGCCTTGAATGTCCCCTGGCACGTGAACGAGCTACCTCACCTCACCAATTGGCAAGGCGGACCGGCGCAGTTCGGCCGGCCAATCCATCCGACCAGCCAACTTGTAGCGGGCTTGCCGGTTTTCGGCTTTGGAACACCTTTCCACACGACTTACCCTCCCTATAACGACGTCGCGTACTGGTACAAGGGCTTCAAGTCGTTCTTCAGTTTGAAAATGCAGTTGATCGCAATGGGCCGCTCGCTATGGAGCTTGCAACAGATACTCAAGCAACACCCAACGGTGCTCTCGGTCGCCGCGGCTTTCTTGTTTATCGTTGCCAGGCGGTCGTGGCGAGCATCGCTTGTCAAGACAATGATCCGGACTTGGCCATTGCTATTGCCGACCGTCGGAGGTTTTGCCACCTATTTTATTGTCCATGTTGAAGATCGCTATCTCAGTGCGTTCGTTATGGTCATTGCGCTTCTGACGTGGGCGCCATTGCTCGATGTAACGCTGCAATCACGCCGCCTGCTCGCCACAGCTCTCGTCATAATCTATAGCGCAGGTGCCGTCGGTGAACTTGTGATGACTGATGGGCCTTCGTTCGTGGCGGCGGTTCGCCAAGCGGACTTTCACGACGATCCGAAATGGCGGATTGCCAACGCTCTTACTGCCTCTGGCTTGCAGCCGGGGGACCCGGTCGCCGTGATCCGGGATAGCTATCCTACTGTCAGGGTCAGCTGGGCCTATGTGTCACGCTTGCGCATCGTCGCCGAGTTCGGCGGTCTCCCGTACCGTATCGAGCCCCAGGACCGTAACCGCCTCGATCGCAAAGACGAAGTCCTTTGGCCGAATTTTAGTGAAACATTTTGGACGAAGCTTACGGCGCAACAGCGTGAAGAGGTCATTCAGGCGTTCCATCAAACTGGAGCGCGAGCGGTCGTGTCGCTAGCGATGCCGGATATTCAGCCAGGTCCCGGCTGGGTAGCCCTGAAGGGGACGCCCGCGTGGCTGTACAAGTTCGCCGATGCGGCCAAATAGACCCAATATCGCAACTATCCTTAGGTAATTAGTTTTACGAATTTTGCATGTTCCACTCAATTGGGTTCGCAGGTTCCAGGGGTATTCCTTATCCCCCATTGGACTAAAAGGAGCGATCACATGGAGACTACCGCCGCCCCCCCCGTTCTCGAAGCGGCATTGCCTGACAAGTGGATCGACGCGGATACCTCAGTGTTTCGGGAGAATTTCGAGCGGAAGAGTTTCGACGTCTCCCACCACCTGGCGTCCCATCCGCTCTTTCAGCTTCCTCAATTGATGGAATTGGCGGAGCGAACCCTGAAAACGCGTCCCGCTGACCTCTACTACGACATGGGTGACGTCGCGCCTGGTCAGAAATGGAACGATACGAATCGCGCGTTCTCACCGCTAAATGCATTAAAGCAGCTGGAAGATTCCAACGCCTGGTTCATTTTCCGAGGCCCGCAACAAGATCCGGCCTACGGCGAGCTGTACAGGCACGCGATCGCGGAGATCAAGGGCATGGTTGGCGGCGACATCGAATCCGCGATCAAGAGGGAGGACCTCATCATTTTCGTGACGTCACCGAAGCGTGTGACGGCGTATCACATCGATCGGGAATGCAATTTCATTCTTCAAATCGACGGTCAAAAGGATTTGTACGTCTTTGATCGGGAAGACCGGGAGGTGCTTCCGGAGGAGGAACTCGAGCGATTCTGGACGATCGACCACAACGCGCCTAACTATAGACCCGAGTTGCAGGACAGGGCGAAGACGTACAGACTGGCACCCGGAAACGGCGTTCACGTTCCAGTCAACTGCCCCCATTGGTTGAAGAACGGCGACAATATCTCCGTAACGTTGAGCGTAAATTTTCAGTTTCTCAATACGCTGCGCGCGGACGTCTATCGGGCCAACTATTACCTCCGAAAGCTTGGAATCAACCCCACTCCGCCTGGACGAAGCACCGTGCGGGATCGCGCCAAGGCCGCGGCCTTCTCGGCGGTGAATACCGCCCGCCGCGTCGCGAAGTCCGTCCTGCAAGGAAGCGACTAGTCTTACGTATTGCCTTGGCCCGCCTCGGGCCGCCGAGGCGGGCCTTGTTGTTGTACGCACAAGCAATCGGGATCACTTGCTGCCCCGTTTGCTTGCTCATGGCGTCCAGCGCGATCCAGCGAATCATCCCACCTTCTCAACCAGCGCTCTCCAGCTTGCGAGTATAGGTTCGCGCGCAAAAATCTGGAGATGCGCGCGTGCCTGGGAAATTCGCCGAACACGCTCCTCGCCCGACATTTCGGCTAGCGAACGCATACCATACGCGATGGATTCGCGAGCAAGCGGATCGGCGCACAGCATCGCGTCGCCGCCGACTTCCGTCAAGATGCTCGCGCGGGAAACGAGGCATGGCAAATCGTGCTCTATCGCCTCGATCACCGGCATTCCGAATCCTTCCAGCAGACTCATCAGCACGAAACCGGATGCATTGCGGTAAAGCCAACGAAGCTCGTCATCTTTCGTATATCCCGGCATCACGACACCTGGTGATTGCATGGCGAGTTCAATAGCGGCGTCGGCACCAGGCTCGCGCCCTCCGACAATGACATACTGCCACCCTTTCTCCACTAGCCCGCTTGCCGAGAACGCCTCGATACAACGGGCCTGGTTCTTGCGATCTCCGATACTCCCCACCGTCAACAGAAACCGGCGCGAAACGCCGTCCAGCCGACGCCCCTCTCCTTCCTTGACCCCCAAACGGGTTGGAATATAGATGACGTTCGACGAGGCAAAGTCATCGCCGTACAGCGCGTGAAATTCTCGCTGAGACGTCTTGCTGACGAAAACCATATGGGGCTTCATTCGCCGGATCTCGTCATAAGCCCGAACGTACAATTCATTGACACCGGGCGCGAAATATTCAGGATGGGTGATCGGACCGACATCGTGGCAGAGCACAATGTCTCGTGCTTCCAGGCGATGGCGCACGACGCTGAGCGGGTCGAGATGCAGCGTAGGACGTGGATCGCGGATTACCGGAAAAAGTGAAACCAGGCGCGACCTGTTGACCCGCGCAATGGTTTCCTTGTGTGTCAATCGACCCACGAGCCGGCGCATCAGATCACTATGGGGAAATTCGTGAAATCGTCCGTAGTGGACCCTCGCCACTCTGGCGCCGAGCGTTGAAATGATGTCCTTCCCCAAAAAGAGTTTGCCGGTTCGATCATTGAGCGCCAATGAAAAGTCGACATCAATAGACATTACGTGCCCCCAACAACGCTTTCTATAAGGAATTCAGCCGCTCACGGCCTTCACGGTCTCGAACATGCTGCGTGCCGCCTGTCTCCAGGTGAAGCCGCCAGCCTGCCGGAGCCCAGCGGATATCAGGGACTGCCGCACGGGGTCATCGTTGAGTACGGTCAAGATATTCATCCGCCAGGCGTCCGGGTTGAACGGATCGGCATAAAGCACCGCCTTGCCGCAAACTTCCGGAAGCGCGCCAAACGGCGCGGCTACGACCGGGCAACCCAGCGCCATCGCCTCCAGCGGCGGCAGACCAAACCCTTCCGTAAGCGAGGGACAGGCAAGTGCGCCGGCATGGGTCATCAGTCCGACGAGCTCGGCATCGCTAATGCGGCCGGTAAATCGCACGTTGGAAGGCACGACATGCCCGAGATTTTCGAAGTCGGCCTGCGTCGCACCGCCGAACAGCACGAGTTCGACGTCGCTCAGCTGTGCGCTGGCGAAGGCCTTGAGCAAAATGCCGATGTTCTTGTGTTTCTGGGTGTTCGCGAGTGCGAGCACATAGCGCCGCGGCCTCAGGCTCAACGCAGCAAGCTGCCGCGCGTCGGGCTGGACCTGCAGAACATGGTCGCAGCCGTTATGCACAACGACAATCTTGTCGGCGTTGGCAATGCCATAGCGCACAAGCTCGCCTTTAGAGAACTCGGATACGGTAAAGATAATCTTGTGCCGCTTGCCGATGAAAAAGTAGAGCGATTTGTACCAAAGCCGAAAAGGAAGCGAATAGGATTCCGGGGCCGAGTACACTTGGGCGTCATGTATCATCGTCGCGGAATTCCGATGAATCAGTGGCCCGAGGTTACAGAGGTTAAGAATGAAGTCCTTTCTGCGGGCCAGCGGAAGATAGCATTGCTCCCACGCGATCCGGTGAATTTTGCGAACCCAGCGACTCTCTCGGACGCACGAAATGTTGCGGTAAGTCGGAATCTCGACGCGTTCTCTGACTACGAGGGCACAATCAACGCCGCTGCCGCCTTGCCCGGCAATCAACGCGTCGGCCGCAGCAACGAGTTGCTCGGCAACCTTGTGCACGCCCGTCGGCGCCGCCCCGAAGAACTTGCCGTTGAATGCTATCGTCTTCGACGCGATCGTTTTCATAGCCTACCCCACCTTCAAGCATCAATTCATTTCGCACAATGTGCTGGAACCGATCAGATCGCCGCTCTAACGGCCGCGACGATCGCCCCAGAGGTTCCGAACAGTACTCGCGCAACGCGATTTCCGTCCTTACACGGGACAATGCGCTTTTCTCCGACAGGTATGCTATCGACACGGCCAGCGCGGGACTGCTGGATACCGCACGCAAACGCATGCTTGTCCAGCCTGCACGCGGGGGGCGCCGCGTACCGGCTCAAACGCGTGTATCGGCCGCCCTGGTGTCGAGAACCGCTTTAGGCGTCGATCGGCCAAATCGGGAAACGAGCCAGGCGCGTATGGGCGTATCGATGAAGCGCATGATGAGATAACTGGCCAGCAGGATCGCGGGCAAGAACACGGCGGCCTCCAGAATCGGATCCTTTCTGTGCATCAACTGCTGATAGATGCCGTTGAGCCAGACGAACGTGGGGTAATGCAACGCGTACACCGGATATGACAGTTCGCCAAGAACGAGCGCGGCGGCCCGCACAGGCCCGGTGAGCGCAATCGAAGATCCGCCGAGGATCAGCAACGGCATCACGGCGGCAGCCCACAGCCACTGTACGAAGAAGGGGATCTGGCCATTCCACCCCATAATGACCATGGTCGCGATGCACGCTGGAAGAAATAGCGATTTCCAGATCGCCAACGAGAGCAGGCCGAATTTCACATGACCGTGATAAATCAGGACGCCTAGATAGTAAGCGCCAAATACACGTGGAAAGCCGGAAAGGAAAGTCTGCGGCGTATCGCCTCCCATTCCGAACACCGCGGTAAACGCATAGCCCGCGATCGCCACAACGAGCGCGAACTTCATTCCGTCGAATCGGCGGGTGAGCATCCAGAAAAGATTGACGACCAGCTCGAGGAAAAGCGTGTATTCGGGGCCATTGAGCGGAAACACCTGCGGCCCTCCAATTGCATGCGGAGCACCGAAAGTCGGAATGCACGATAGACCGAGGAGCGTGGCGGCCGCGAGCCAGCCTGGAGGAATGTCGGAATCGTGAAGCAGAACAGATCTCGCCGCCAGATACGACGCACTCAACAGGGTTCCGATCACTATCATCGGCATCAGCCGTATGAGTCTGATACGCGCGAAAAGCGCACCGCTCATCCCTCTTTCGAAGCGGCCACGGTACGCCACACACAGGACGTAACCCGATAGACCAAAGAAGAAGTCGACAGCAATGCCCGCGTTGGGGGCCAACCATGGGATCCCCAGCCAATGATTAAGGTGAAAGAGCAGGACCGATATGGCTGCGAGGCCGCGCAGGCAATCTGGCACCGCCAAATGGGAGTCTTTGTTCATCGCGTGCGACCAACACCGGCTTTTTAGACAACCTTCTCCGCTACTAACATGTTTCTGAATCGGAAGGACCTTCAGGGACTTGTGCATAGCGTACGGCGCAACCAGGCGCGCCCCTAGCGCTTGTTCATCGATTGCGTACGGTCAGGCACAATGCCGGCAGCTCCCGACGTGTTCTGCTCTGCCATCCCGGAATGACAGTCAGCCTCATGCCTGGCAATTGCTAAAAGCTCTCGGGTCGCTCAGGCGTCAGCTTTCCACGAAAAAAGTCCCACAATCCGATCAGATTCCCCATTAGACGCCCTCGCCGGTCGATCCATGGCTCCGGTGCAAAGCTTCGCACAACGTTACTCGCGATATTGCGTATGACATGATCGACCGCCGGGCGCAAAGGCATCGTCTTCTTTTTCACCAGATAGAACGGATTGATAACCTGCGAATAACCCAGTTTGCATCCGGACACCCTGCCGCGTTTGACTCCCAGGTGCACGCCGAGAGCCGTGTTGATACGCACGACGAGATAGCCCCGATTCCAGATCTGGCCTCCGAAATCGCGATCCTCCTGCCAGCCATACAGAACGAGGCGCTCATCAAAGCGCAGGCCAGCGATGCTGCTGGCGCGGAACGCCATGTTGCACCCGTAGGGGCCACCGGTCGGCGCTACGATCAATCTTTCCGGAAGATCGCCGATCCTGGCAACGATAGCGCGCCCTTCTTCGACGGAATAACCTGGCCCATGAATGCCATCCGCGATGACGGTTCCGGTGACACAGGCAATGGATGGATCGCTATCCAGCGCCTTGAGGACTTCCGCAATCCACCCGCTATGCATCAGAAAGTCATCGTCCAGAAAAATCACGACCTCGACGTCGTCCGGCACATGGTTCAATGCATGATTGCGTTGCGTCGTGAGCCCAGGTCGCCCCTTCAGCACGATCATTCCGGGTTGGTCTGACAGGTCGCCTACGTCCTCATCCGAGACGCAGGAGACGATAATCAGATCAGGCTTAACCGTTTGCAAGTCGACGAAGGCAACGACGTCCTTGAGAATGTCTGCGCGACCACGAGTGGCGAAGATCAGGCAGATTCTCGGATCCTTGCTGGATGAACAATGACTCATTGCTTCGGCCCTCGCGACTCGCGAACTGAATCTCGATTCCATTGTTGACCTCATCGACGATTTCCCGCAGAGATGCGGACGACGCGGCATCGGCACGCGAAGCATCCCACTCCTGCCCGCCGCAAGCACCCGCAGAGCTCACGCGTACACGAAAACGCAAGCGCGAGACGATTCGCAGACCTCGTTATTCGAGCCATCTTCCAAATCTCGCCGGCAAAGAGAAACCTTCGTTGATCCCGAGAATCTCCCGGAACAAACCTACTTTCCAGATCCCGAAAATCAGCATAACCAGCAATGATCCTTCCGCCAGTATTCGCGCGTACACCATACCTGCAGCTCCCAAGTGGCTGGCAAGGGGAATGGCCACCACCAGGTTCACCACTGCGCTGATCACACCGCTCCAGGCAAGCTGCTTCTCAAGTTTGCGGGGAATCAGGAAATAGATGCCTAGTACGCGTGTGCAAACGGTAAGCGGCAGAATGAACACCATAATATTAAGAACCGGGACGGCATGACGGAGTTCCGGTCCAAATACTAGCGGTATGAGCCATTCAGAGAGCAATCTTGTGAGGATCACTCCGGCTACCGCTCCGACAAAGAAAATGGCAAATGTTCGCCGGGCAAGCAGATTTGCTCTTGCCGGGTTACGGGTGACCAGATACATCACCTTCGGTGCCAGAATCTGCGCGGCGGGCGCCATGATACTCAATGCCGCACCCACCAGGCGCTCAGACAGACCAAAGGCACTCACTTCCTGGGCCGCGGCCAGCAGCGATAGAATGTAGGTCGATGCATCGAGCACCAATATCGCTGTTCCGCTGTAGATGAAGATCGTAGCCGACCGCTTGATCAGACCCACGGCTGCACTTACGGGTGAAATGAAGCCGCTGTATTCTTTTCGAACAAGCCAATAAGCTACCAGCGTCTGAATCATGCTGGAGGCAAAAATCACGGGGAACGCCCGGTCGACATCAGCCGGCTTCCGAATGAAGGTAAATATCAGTGCGAGCGAAAGCACGAGCCCCAGTACTTCGATCAGGACATTTGTCCGCGGACGTCCCGTGCTGGTGAAATACCAACCGATATTGAAGGCGCACAGCAGCCCTCCGGCGACGACGAAAAGGCCTGCAAGAGGCACATTCGCAATAATTTCCGACCTGCTAACCGCAATGCCGCCGACAATCGCAGCGGGAATGGACAATAGCAGCCGGGCCGTAAACTGATCCCGAAAAATCGTATCGCGTTCGCTCGCGATTTCGGTATGGACGATATCCCGTCCCCCGATGGTAGAAAACCCGAAGTTGACGACCAGCCAGAGAGCACTGGAAAGTGACAGCCCGGCCAACACCACGCCGTAACCACTCGCGCCCAGCACTCTTCCGTAATAAGGAATCAGGATGAGGGGGTACAGATAACGTACCGCGTACGAAAAGTAAACAGCTAGCAGTTCAAGCTTTGAAAGCGACGCGTGTACCTTATTCATGAGCCCCCCTGGCAACCCATCCGCCACGCGCGGGCACACGTCGCAGCACGCGCGACGGGAGTGCGCCCGCTGCGGCCGCAAATATGTAGAAACATGTACCTAACTCGAAGACGCTAAGCGAAGCCGAAGCCACGATCAACGTCGCAATCATGGCGTGCCGCGCCGCATAGCAGACGGCCCGCTCCGTGAAGGGGCAATGGGCAGGCACCGGCACCAGTAGAGTCTTGCCAAGGAACATCCCATAACACACCACACCCACGACACCAAGGCTTCCCACCAGCACCACCAGAAAGCTCGACGCACGAATGCTGCCCAGCCCAACGCCTATTCCATACGTTTCGAAGAAGTTGGTGATACCCTGGGCATTCCACCCCATCCGCTCAACGCCGGAGTCACTACCCGCCTTGCTCAGAATCGCGGCGTCGACGAAATCCCCCAGCACTTTGACCACCCCCGGCAAAAAGACGATCACGTAGAGCACGCCTAACAAACCGGCACATGCCGAGATAACCCACAGCCGTTGCTTGCGAACGGTAGCGAAACGCGAGATAACACCGGGCCGGCTGAGAAGCAGTACGAACTGATATGCCCCCAAACCGACATACGCGGTTCCCGACGTCGACAACAGAAGGAGGCACCCCGTTGCAATTGAAAGCGGACCGGAGCGTTTCGGACGATAGCCGACGAGCCAGAGATTCAGGCAAAAGATAAAGAGCGGCAGCGTAAAAGCCGCAAACCCCGAGGTTTCACTGAACGTGCCGCTGATGCGAACCAGTCCGGCCATTTCCTGCCCCGTCAAGTCGGCGAACTGCGCCGTCTTGACGACCGAGAGGATGTCGAGGCCCGCCGCGTGCGCAACGATATCGATCAGGCCAGCAAGCGCGTCAAGCGAGGCGAGCAGGAAGATGGCGTTTGCGAGCGTCCGGTACACCCCCCGATATTTCAGAAACGCAAACATGGAGCAATACACCACGACGTCGCTGATGCAATAGATCGTCTGAGACAGATTGCCGGAGACGGGGCCAAGCGGTTGCAATACGATGAACTGGCTGCTGCGGTCGACAGGGAACACCAGTGTCGCGCCGCTCAGCAAACGCGGCAGCAGGATGGCACCCGCGACACCCCACAGGCAGGTGCAGAGCAGCCAGAAGCCGGGCTTGCCCTGCGCGACCGCGTCAGCAAGCCCCTTTCCGCCCGCGAGATTGAACGCCCTGAGTGCGAAGAATGCGAGAAAGACTTGCGCGGGCAAAATGCCGATTCCGCCCAATGCGAGCGCGAGTGTGCATCCAAACAGCGAAAACGCCGCCATGCCGTAGATCACACCGCGAAAGGGCGCGTAGAGCGCCGCCAGTCCGGCGACGAACACGATGACTCCGAATATCGTCAGTTCCACTTGCCGAAACCCCCATCCGTTCACCCAGCATTCGTGCGTGAACGATCTCGTTATCGCGCCAACTCAGGCTGAATGCCAGCGCCGCACCACTGGCGGCGCATCAGCAAATCCCTTGTCGGCATCCATTGCGCGCTCCACGACGCTTAAAAACTCCTGCTTGAATCGCTCTTCCGTAAAGCGCATCGCATTACGACGGCAAACTTCCGCTTTGAGCGGTGGCTGCCGCTCGAAACGCTCCACCGCATCGACGATCGATTCCACGCTCTGCTCGCCGAAGAAGAGCCCCGTGCCGCGCTCGGGGTCCAGCGAATCCACCACGATCTCCCGCGACCCCCCACGACCCAAAGCGATGACCGGCGTGCCACAGGCCTGCGCCTCGACAACCGAAATGCCAAAGTCCTCTTCTGCGGCGACGACGAACGCCCGCGCACGCTGCATGTAGTCCACCAGGACCTCGTCGGGCTGATAGCCGAGCAACGTCACATTGGGCGTCGCGCACGCCTTGACGCGAGCAAAGTCGGCGCCGTCGCCGATCACCACGAGACGCCGCGACGGCATCGCGGCAAATGCCTCGACAATGAGCGGTATTCGCTTGTACGGCACCATGCGTGAGGCGATCAAATAGAAGTCTTCATGATGGTTACTCAATTCGAACCGGTCCACATCGACTGGCGGATAGACTACGGCGGCTTCGCTGCCGTAGGCCTTGCGAATGCGCCGCCCCACAAACGCAGAATTGGCGACGAAGGCGTCCACGCCATGCGCCGTGCGCTGGTCCCAGATACGCATGTAGTGAAGCAATGCGCGCACGATCCAGCTTTTCATGCCGCGCTGCAGCCCGGCCTCGCACAGATACTGATGCTGCAGATCCCACGCGTAGCGAATCGGCGAATGGACATAACTGACGTGCACCTGGTTCGGCCCCGTCAAGATGCCCTTCGCCACTGCATGGCTCGAAGAAATTACGAGATCGTACGACGAGAGATCGAACTGCTCGATGGCCAGCGGCATGAGCGGAAGGTAGCTGCGAAACGATTTGCGCGCCCGCGGCAAATGTTGAATAAACGAGGTCGTGGCATGTTTGCCACCCAGCACCCCACGCTGCGACTCGGGGAAGAAGTCGACGACGCTGTATAGATCCGCCTGTGGAAACAGCTGAAGAATCTGCGCGACGACCTTTTCAGATCCTGCGTAGGTGACGAGCCACTCATGCACGAGCGCGACACGGCCGAACCGGCGTGTATCGTTGGCAAGATTGGATGCAAGCGTTACGTTAGCCACGGCGAGATCTCCTCGATCAACCTGGTGGCAGTCGCTTGCCAGGTTAGTTCTGCAGTCCGGGCGCGGCCTCGCTCGCGCAGACTGTCACGCAACGCGGCATCGCTCGTGATTCGTTCAAGCAAGCTCGCGAGCTCCGCTGGATCGTCCGGTGAGGTGTAGAGCACGGCGTCGCTGCACGCTTCCTGGACAGCCGGCAGCCGCGAAGCGATGACGGGGCAGCCAAGCGCCAGCGCCTCGACTGGCGGCAGCCCGAAGCCCTCGTAACGCGACGGATACACGAAGCACGCTGCGCGCCGATAGAGCCCAGCGAGTTCGCCGTCACTCACGTACCCGAGATGCTTCACGAACCCGGGCAACGCGTCCTGGCCCGTTCCGTAGACTCGTGCATCGCCCCCACCCACGACAATGATGTCGAACTGCGCATCACGGATGAGCCGTGCGGCCTCGGCCACAAGCTGAAAATTCTTGTGACGGTTGAGGCTGCCCACCGCAAGCACAAATGGACGCTCGTCGAACGTGCTTTCCGCGTTGCTGCCATCCTGTTGCACACGCAACATGTGCTCGCCGCTCTCCGGCACAACGCCGATCTTGTCCGCAGGAATCCGGTATGCGTCGCACAGCTCACGCCGCGAAAATTCGGACACGGTAATCACTCGCCGCGATATGCGGCCAAGACGCGGCGCCATCAGGCGATACCAGGCAACAAAGGACCGGCTGTAGCTGTCAGGCACGCGCGCGGGCGCCGCGTCGTGCAGCACCGTGATTTGACGGCGATACCACAGGGGCCCGGAGTTGCAGAGATTGAGCAGCAACCGGCCGCGTGCGGCGTGCGGCAGCGACAATTGTTCCCAGCGCAGGCCACCGCCCTTTCCACTCGCGCGCAGCGCGACGTGCCGAAACGGATTTGGCATGGCGGCCAGCGCGTCGGGTACGATGATCTCGGTCCGCAATCCGGCGACGCGCGGGTCGCGCAACTCGATTAATTGATCGAGCGCCCGGATTGTCTCGAACGCAAAGCGATCGACACCCGTCGCGCGGCGACCCAGGAAGCGGCCGTTAATCATCAGATTGGGGGCAAGCACGTGTTTCATCCCAAGGTGGAAGGCATCGCTCACGGCTGGATTCGACGGGCCACGCGATGCAATTCATATGTCTTGAAGTGTCGCCGGTCTTCGCACCGGCGAATGTTCGCCGTCGCTCATGTCACGCCAACTCACGTATCCAGAGCCGGTCCTGGAGAGTCGGTTGCGAATTGCGATGGAACGTAGCCGCTAATGCGATTGGCGGATCCGGTCAAATGACGGATGACTGAAAGCATCCAGACCGCCGGTGAAGTAGGCTGAAGCAGGGTGACTCCGCTCCAGCCCAAGAGGCGCCGCTTGACGGGCAATTCGATGGACCGCGGCGCGGCCACCGAAGAGCACACGACTGCCGGCAGTAACCCGCTAATCCGCCCTTGCACTCCCCGTATCCTTGGCAAAGCCGTAGCTCGAATAGCCGTACGCGGCATATTCGTTGCCATAGCGTCCCGGACGCGACGTCATGTCGTTGAAGATCACGCCGCGAATTGGCACGCCAACCTGTTCAAAGCGACGCACGGACTCGCGCAGTTCGGCCACGCTCGTCGCGCCCTGGCGCGCGATCACGAACACTGTGCCCGCCAGTTTCCCGATGATCCCGGCGTCGGCCACCGGCAAAATCGGCGGCGCGTCGATCAACACGAGCTCATACGTCGAATTGGCCCATGCCACGAAGTTCCTGAAAGCGTCTTTTCGCAGCAGCTCGCTGGCATTGGTCACATAACCTCCGGTCGCAACGAAGTCGACGCCCGGCATCACATCGCGATTCACCACGTGGTCATAGCTTTGGCAGTGTTCGAAGATGTTAGTGACGCCCGGCATACTCGGCACCGCCATATGCTGGTTCAGCGAGCCCCGCCGCAGATCCGCGTCGACAAGAAGCACACGCTTGCCCGACGCACCGAATACAGCCGCCAGATTGACCGAGACGAACGACTTGCCGACCATGGGTGTCGGCCCTGCCAGCAGCACGACACGATTGTCTGCTTCCTCCAGCGAATGTTCGAGCGCGCTGCGGAAGCTGCGCAGGCTCTCGACCGCCGGGTCGAACACGGCCTTGTGCGCGAGCACCGTGTTCGCGCCCGGCGCGCCGTGCGGCAAACGACGCGCAAGCGAATGCTGAATGCGGCTGCGCGGTACGGCTGCGAAGACTGCCAGCCCGGTGCCCGCTTCGATCTCGTCCACGACGGAGACGCCGCGGTTGAGCCTCTGACGCAGCAGCACGAGCGCAGCGCCGGCAAACAATCCAGTAAAGACGGCCGCGACCACGATAATTGCGCGCTTCGGCCGAATCGGTCCTTCAGGCGGCACCGCGGCGTCGATCATGCGCACATTCGACACGCGCCCGGCCTTGATCAGACGCAGTTGCTCGCGGCTGTTCAAGAGATTTGTGTAGATGTTCGTATCGACGGTCACTTCCCGTTGCAGGCGCACGAGCTCTTGCTCCACCGGCGGCAGCGCGCGGGTCTGCCCCGCCAGGTGTTCCAGCGACTTCTGCGCTTCGGACAGTTGCCCGTTGATAGCGACGAGAGCCGGGTTGTCGTCGGTGAAACGGGCCATCGCCTGGGCGCGTTGCTGTTGCAGATCGGCGATACGCTGCTGCGCCAGCGCCGAACTCTGCAACAGCGCCGAAGCTTCGGCATCCAGATTGACTGCGCCGTGCTCCGAGCGAAACGAGTTGTACTCGTTCTCGGCCTTTTCGAGCTGGGCCTTGAGCAGAGGCAACTGCCGGTCGAGGAAGGCAATCTGCTTTTCCGCTTCTTCCTGCGTGCGCTGGGCGTTCTGCCGGATGTATTCGTTGCCGATCGCGTTAAGAATGTTGCTGGTGAGTACCGGGTCTTCGCCATCCAGCGCAACACCAATGACATCGGATTCCTTGCCCTTTTCCGTAATGGCGACCGCCGTCTGCAGCCCCTGGATCGCGCTCAGTTCGGACAGGCGCATCAAGTTGAAGACCGTGCCCGGTTGCCCATCGATCCGGCCCACGACGAGGTCGATTGAGCCGCCCACCGTCGGCGCTTGCAGCGCTTGTCCCACATGCCCTTCGAGCGTGATGCCGCCCCCCTCGAGCGTGTAGGCCCCGTTGCCCCGGTAGGTCAAGACGAACGGTCTGCCTTGCAGGCGCGTCGGCACGTCGAATTGCGTTACCTCGACCGCCTCGTCGCCCCATGCGTAACCGCCCCATCCCGACCAGCGGTCGAGGCTCAAATGTCGCGCAGCCCAGCGGCCCACCACAGGGAAATAGCGTGGCGTCGCCTTGATATAGAGCTTGGTCGCATCCACGGCGGACGATACGACCATCCGCGAACGCAATACCTCCATTTCCGCCGATGCCTGAGTCTTGAACGCGAACTGCGAGGAAAGATCGGCCAGCGCCGATTTTGCCGCGTTCGGGCTCTCCTCCACCTGAATGAGCATGTCCGATTGATAGACGGGGGACGCCAGCACCGCATAGAGGGTGCCGATCAGCGTAACGATCAGCGTAACGATCAGGATCGTCTTGCGGCCCGCGTAAAGGGTATCCAGCAGATTGCCCATATGTCCGCCGTCAGGGGCGATCGGCATGATCGTCTCCACAGGCCCTTCAAGCAGGTAGTCACGGTTATTCATCTTGTTCCCCCGAAAGCGAACAGGTCGACTGACGCGGTTCGTGTGGTTTGTATTGTTCATGCGGGCATCAGTATCCAATTGCACGGCCGGCCGCCGCGGCTTGGGTCGTCGGCAAAATCAGGCTGATGACACGACTCCACTTCACGAGAGCAGACGTATCGACGAACACGACGTCATTGGGCTTGAGCTCGAACGAGTCGGCTGTGGCCATTGCAGAAGCGCTGCTCGCGTCGAGATGGAACACGACCGGCTGGCTGGTATCGCGTCCACGCACGACATACACCTGCGAGGCATCGCCCGACGACTGGTTAATCCCTCCTGCGTTGCCAAGTGCCTCGTTGAGCGACATACGCCCGTTATTGAACATCACGCCGCCGGGACGCTCGACCTCGCCGACCACGAAAACCTTACTGTCCGTCTGTGCAAAGATCCGCACAAGGTCACCATCGTGCAGAATGATCCGGTCGGGATTGAACCCCTTGCGGATCATCGCCGGCATATCGATATCTACGGTGGCGTCTCCACGTGTCACAGACACATGCGAGCGGTCGGCATTGCTCGTGAAACCGCCGGCCCGGTTGATCGCCTCGGGCAACGTCATCGGTCGGTCGTTGAGCACCTGCACGCCCGGTGTCTTGACTTCGCCGTCGAGATACACGCGCTTGCTGCGATAGGTCTCGATGCGCACGGTGATCTGCGGCTGACGCACGTATTTCGCGAGCTTCTCCGCGAGGATGTCGCGCACGCCCATCTCCGAAAGACCGGCGACTTTCAGCGGACCAATATAGGCATACTGAATAAAGCCGTTGGTATCGACGGTATAGCCGGACGCAACCGAACTGGCGCCAGAAGGACCGTCGCCGCCGCCGCCGCCTGCGGGCAGGTTGAGTTCGGGGTGATCCCAGACGACGATGGTGAGAATATCGCCGGGGCCGATTTCATACGGAGTGGCCTTGGCAAACATCTTCTCCACGTCCGTGGGAATGCCCTTGGGTCGCGCCGCAGCTTCCTTGTCCACCAGGTCCCTCGTGATCTCGACGAGCTTACCGGATGGCGCACCCGCGATTCCCTTGGCCACCACACTATCGGGCACTGCCGCGCCAGGAGCCGCAGCGGCGCCCGGGTTCGCGCCGGCGCCGGCCGCGCCGGATGTGTAGGTCATGCCCGGCGCCAGAGCACAGCCGCTCAGCGCCGTGAGCGCCAGGCAAACGGCACACGCGGCCCCGCGGCGCAGCGCGCCCGCCAGTCCGAAATCCCGCACGACACGCGCGTGCGCAGTCCCGATCCAGTCCATCGCGTTCAGTCCCATCGCAACACCCCCAATCCGTTACACGCGTTCCGGGTCATGCCGTGTGGCCCGGATACCTGATATGTCAACCGCGACTCGCACTAACACGTATGCAGTCCGCTTTCCGTTCCGTTTGCGACTCGTTTGCAGCTCAATACGCGCCGTTCCCACGGATCACCACGGAAAACGTCTTGAACAGAATCCCGATGTCCTTCCGGAAGGTCCAGTTCTCCACATAGGAAACGTCGAGCAAAACGCGCGTTGCGTAGTCGATATCGTTGCGCCCGCTCACCTGCCACAGGCCCGTGATACCCGGCGTGGCCATCAGGTAGTACTTTCTCGCCTCGCCATAGCGCTCCAGTTCCTGGTCGATGATCGGGCGCGGGCCGACAAAACTCATCTGGCCGCGCAGGACGTTCCAGACCTGCGGCAGTTCATCGAGACTCGAGCGGCGCAGAAAGTGGCCGATCCGCGTGACGCGCACGTCGTTCTTCAGCTTAAATTCACGCTCCCATTCGGCGCGGGCTTCGGGATCACGCTCGAGCAGATCCTTGAGCACCTGCTCCGAGTTCACCACCATCGACCGGAACTTGAGACAGCGGAACTTCTTGCCATGGCGGCCCACGCGCGTATGGCCGTATAACGCCGGACCGCCATCGCGCTTGACCAGCAGCGCGAGCACGACGAGCAATGGCGAGAGCAAGACGATCGCACTAACCGCCGCCACGATGTCAAAGAGGCGTTTCAAGGCATGCCCGATGACGGCACTGCGAACCGTGTCGCGTACACCGACCTCAAGAGGCTCCCTGCGCCACCATGCACGCGTAACACGTAACACGCTCAATTCCGAAAAGAACAGTGTGTGCGACAGCAGCAGGGAAATACCCGTCGTCAATGTCCAGTACATGAACCAGGGCAGCGCCAGCAGATGATCGTGATGAATCGCATAAAGCAGCACGAGTCCGCAAAGCTGCACCGCGAGCCATGCGAACGCCGTGCGGCCCGCGACGCTGAAAAGCGACCGGCTGCCACGTGTGCCATAGGTCCCGCAGGCGGGAAAGACCGAGAGGGCGAGCGCCGCGCAAAACGCCACCAGCGTGGGATCGGGGTGATGCACCGCGGCCACCTGTGCGGAATTTAGATTCAGGTGTACGGCGCATATGGCGCCCACCACGATCAGCACGACATCGACCGTACGTTGCAGCACGATATCGACCGTACGTTGCGTAAGCTCTGACCGTTGCATAAGCTCTGACATGTCCCTGCCCCAATGCGTGTCGTGTTCGTCAGACGTTCATGGGCTGGCGCCGTCGCCCGCCACCGGCGAACGCACGGAAATCCCCGTCTCAGGCGATCCATACGTCCGTGCCGCCTGCCCCGATAACCCACGACAACACATTACGGCGCGAGCGACGCAGGAACCGTGCGCAATCCCACCAACAGTTTCTGATCGTCGATGCTTCATAATCCGAACCACGTGGGGGGCGCTCTGCAAGCCACAATGCGAGCGCTGCGTTATGTGCGCAAGCGCACATAACGCAGCGTCTCTCGCGACGCCTGGTTCGGCTAATTGATATGAAGGATTACTTAATGATTATTCTGGAAGTCGCGAAAATCGGCTCTATTTTCATTATTCGATCGCGACACCTGTGGTAGACGGAATCTAATCTCCTGCTGAATATCTATCCGTTCGCCGTCGCACACATGATGCGCCCAATGACACGGCAAAATGCTTTCTGGCTGCGCCTCCAGTGGCAAGCCAACTGAAATGCCGGCGTGGAGCAAGCAAGCGCGCGTAATCGGTAGCCGGCAACCGTTCCACGCGAGGAATACGCCGTGATGCATTCCGTAGCAACCAGCCATCGTCTGCTCACCGATACCGCCAGTTCGCGACACGCGAGCCACCCGAAACGGACCCCGCCGTTCGGCATGCGTACCATTGAAAGCTTCGCGGCAGGTATCTGCGCGCTCGCGTGCGCAACGGCGGTGCAAGCCAGCGACGCAGTGCATGCAATGCCAGCCGAGGCATTCCTCCAGACGCTCGCGGTCGTCACCCACGTCAGCTACACCGACGGCGCGTACGTCAATGTGCACAACGTCGCCGACGACATGGCATGGCTCGGCATCCAGCACGTGCGCGACTACGCGCCAGGCTCCTCCATTCCGTTCTCGAGCTACGTCTATCTCGCGCAGCGCGGCGTGAAATTCAACTTTTTGATGGGCGCGGACTTCGAGAAGCACATCGGGCAGGTTGCGAAGCTGAACACCGAGGTGCCCGGCAGCGTCGCGGCCATCGAAGGCCCCAACGAACTCAACAACTTTCCCGTCGCTTACCAGGGACTTACCGGCGCCTCGGCCGGGCTCGCCGTGCAGCGCGACCTCTACGCACGTGTACACGGCGTGCCGGAGCTTAAGGGGGTGCCCGTATACGACGCGACCGGCTTCGAGCCCAAGTCAGTCGAGACCCGTGCGGCTTCTGCCGACTACGCGAATCAGCATGTCTACCCCCAAAACGGCGAACAACCCCTCTGGAATGCGAACGGCGACAAGTGGATGCTGGCTGCTATTCACCTCGGCCAGAGATTTCAGTTGCCGCTCGTCATCACCGAGTTCGGCTACTTCTCTTTGCCGCAGGCGGGCTGGTACATGCTAGGCGTCGACGAGCCGACCCAGGCCAAGGGCGTTCTCAACGGTTATATGGATGCGGCAGCGGCGGGTGTGAAGCGGCTCTACGTCTATGAATTGCTCGACGAAAAGCCCGATCCGACGCGCAAGAACGACGAAATGCATTACGGACTCTTTCGCAACGACAACAGCCCCAAGCCGGTGGCCTACGCCATTCGCAATCTCACGTCGATCCTGAATGCCAACACCACGCGACGCACAAGCGCAGCGGCGCGCAGCACGCTCGCCTATACGCTTTCGGATATGCCGGAGTCGGCAAACAGCCTCCTGCTGCAGAAGAAGGACGGCCGCTTCGTGCTGGTGCTCTGGAACGAAACGCTCATCTGGAACCGGGCGACGGGTACGCCGCTCGCTAGCCCACCCGCGCGTGTCAATCTCGACTTTGGCGAAAAGGCCAGGCGTGTCGACCTTTACGATCCGCTCGCTTCGTCGGAGCCGCTCGAAAGCCATCGAGACCTGCGCCAACTCGCCGTGGACGTACCCGATCACGTCATCCTGCTCGAGATCACACCGGCGAACACGCCGGGAACCTGAGCGCACTGCCAGGCAACGCATTTCCTGACCGGAGCGGACACACCGCACCGACCGCAGGAGGTTCGGGCGTGCGCCGTGTCCGCCTTTGTATAATCGCGCATTCCTCCTTCCGGTCGCGGTTTCCTTTCATGCTCAGTTTTGCCCTCGGCTTTCTCGTTTCATTGCTGGTCACGCTGCTGATCGTGCGTTACGCGCATCTGCATGAAAGGTTCTCCGTCGACTCCGATCTCGTGGGCGTGCAGAAATTTCACGTGCGGCCGGTGCCGCGCATCGGCGGAACGGGCATCCTGGCGGGGCTCATCGTCGCGGCTGCGCAGTTGCACGGGGCATATCCGGCCGTCTCGGGCGGCATACTCGGCATCGTCGCGTGCGGGCTGCCCGCGTTCGCCTCGGGGCTCATCGAAGATCTGACCAAGCGCGTCTCGCCGCTTGCGCGCCTGCTCTGCACGATGGCCGCCGCCGCGCTCGCATTCTGGTTCCTCGGCATCGCGGTCACGCGCATCAGCGTGCCGCCGCTCGACTTCCTGCTTTCCTACGCAGCGATTTCCTTCGTCATCACCGTGCTCGCAGTCGCGGCGCTCGCCAACGCGATCAACATCATCGACGGCTTCAACGGCCTCGCCTCGATGGTCGCGTTCATGATGTTCGCCTCGCTCGCCTACGTGGCCTTCCAGGTGCACGACCCCGTGGTGCTCTCCGCGTCGTTCATCATGATGGGCGCGGTGCTGGGCTTTTTCATGTGGAATTTCCCGGCGGGCCTGATCTTCCTCGGCGACGGCGGCGCGTATTTCATCGGCTTCATGCTCGCCGAACTGTCGATCCTGCTCGTCATGCGCAACCGCGACGTGTCAGCGTGGTATCCGGTGCTGCTCTTCATGTATCCGATCTTCGAGACCTGCTTCTCGATTTACCGGAAGAAGTTCGTGCGCGGGATGTCGCCCGGCATTCCCGACGGCGTGCACCTGCACATGCTCGTCTACAAGCGCCTCATGCGCTGGGTCGTGGGCGCACACAACGCACGCGAACTCACGCGGCGCAATTCGCTCACGTCACCCTACCTGTGGCTGCTTTGCCTGATCGCCGTGATTCCGGCCACGCTGTTCTGGCGCCACACGGTGCACCTGTTCTGCTTCGTCGTGCTGTTCGCGCTCACCTACGTGTGGCTCTACGTGAGCATCGTGCGCTTTCGCTCACCCAAGTGGCTTGTCGTGCGCAGGACGCGCAAGCGCTGAAAACGGCTTGATGTTACGCATGCGCCAGCGCGCAGCCTCGGCGCATGTGTCCCCGCTTCGCGCGTAGAATTTAAACGAACGGCGGCGCGCATGCCTCATGCCCGCCGCCGCTTCCATTCGACGCTTATTTAACGTCTATTCGATTCAGGGAGAGCCCATATGAGCCGTTATCTCGCGTTTGCGCTTGCACTGTTCGCCGTGACGCTCGCCGCGTGCAACACCATTGCAGGGGCAGGCCAGGACATTTCGAAGGGCGGCCAGGCCATCACCAACACAGCGGACAAGGCAAAGTAAGCCGCTTGCGGGTGAGTCGCGGTGCGAGCGCCCGCTCACACCGCGGCGCCTTCGCGCAGCCGCGCGACCTCCGCTTCCAGTTCGCGTACACGGGCCTCGCGTTGCGCGGCGGCCTCCTCCAGTTCGCGAATGCGCGCGTCGCGCTCGTCTAGTGCCGACTTCACGTCCGCCGCCTCGAAGCGCTGCGGAATGTGCTGCGGACAGTTCATGTCCCACGCATGCACCGTGAAGACGATTACCCGCTCGGCGCGCGCCTTGTAGCCCGCGGGCATCAGTTCCGCGAGCAGCGTCGGGTCTTCGACCACGCGCGCGCGACCCCAGATTTTCACGCGCCGCCGGCGCGCATAATCAATCACGAACAGATGCGCCTTCGGGTTGTCGGCGAGGTTGCCGAGCGTGATGTATTGCTGGTTGCCGATGAAATCGGCGAAGGCAATGGTGTGCTCGTCCACCACGTGCAGAAAGCCAGCCGGGCCGCCGCGATGCTGAATGTACGGCTGCCCTTCGGTATTTGCGGTGCCGAGAAAAACGCTCGTCTGCGCGGAAATGAATTCCTTGATTTTGGGCGTGAGCGCCACGCCCCACGCGTGATCGCGCTCCACGCTCGCATAGAGCTCGCGCGAACCCAGGCGCTCCTGCATCGCCTTGACCGTCGGCGTGAAGGCGACGTCGCTCGGATAACGGAGGATGCGATCGGGGGTCGAGGCGGTCGAGTCGTTCGGGCTCATGTCGGACTCCAGTGCAGCGCGCTGCGGAGTCTAAAGGCTAGGCGCTTCCGCAGAAAAAGATAATCCACCGCCGACAAGAATCATCCTCCCGAATTCTGGAAGGGCAAGCCGCCAGCGGGCACGCGGCTCGCCGTTCCGACACTTTCGCGCCTCGCGCGAGCGCCAGCGGCGCGTCGACGAGCGCGGCGGCATTTCCCGCGCCGTGCGGCCCGAAGCGCGCTACCCTTGGTGTTCACGCCGCGTGGCGCGAGTCCACTCAACCGCCCGGCGGCCGCATGCGCCGGGCGCCATGACAGGGAGTCGAACATGTCGAAAACGATCTGGATTGTCGTCGCCAACCGTGTGACCGCGCGCATTTTCGCCGCCGAAAGCCCGCTGGGCGCCATCGACGAAGTCGAGACGCTGCTCCATCTGCAAGGCCGCATGTCGGACGAGAACCTCGTGACCGACAAGCCGGGACGCACCACCGACCGCGTCGGCTTCGGCCGCAGCGCGACCGATCCCGACACCAGCCAGCACGACCACGAAGCCACCGTGTTCGCGGCCGAGATCGCGACGACGCTCGCGAAGGCCCGCAACGATGCGCGCTACGGCACGCTCGTGCTCACGGCGCCGCCCGCGTTTCTCGGCGTGCTGCGCAAGGCCATCGACGCGCAAACGCGCAGCCTCGTCACGCTCGAACTCGACAAGGATCTCGCGGCGCTCGACGCACGCGAACTACGCACGCGTTTGCCCGAGCGGCTCGTGCGGGCCGGGGCGTGAGCCAGCCCGTCGGCAAAATCCGCGCGGGGCGATATCCGGCGCGGTGAGTGAGGCTTGCCCCGCTCACCCCGCGAGATGCGCGACGCATGCGCGCACGACGCCGATGACGTTCTCGCCCGCCAGCATGCCGAGCAGCCCGACGAGCGCGATGGTCGGCGGTGCGGGCGATTTCACCTGCAGCACGTTATAGAGCAGCCCCGCGAGCGCGCCGACCGCGAACGACACCAGATAGCCCTTCACCCTCTTCTCCCGTTCGTTCGAGCGGCGCTCACGCCATGTCAATCACGACGCGCCCAGCCGTGCCCGCGGCGACCGCCTCGTAGGCTTCGCGCGCCCGCGCGAGCGGAAAGTGCGCGGCCACGACGGGCGGCTCGAACTGGCCCGCGTCGAACGCTTCGGCAATAGTGCGCATGAGCGGCGCGGATTCGGCCACGCCGAGCTTCGCGCTATCGGCGCCGAGCAGCTGCGTCTCGTTGTGATAGAAGTCGATGAGATCGAACTCCACGCGCCGCTTGCCCGTTGCGCTGATTTCGACCACGCGGCCCCGCCGCTTCGCAAGCGAGAGCGCCAGTTCGAACGCCACGCCGCCCACGGCGTCGTAGACCACGTCCGCGCCGGCCCCCCCCGTCAGCTCGCGTACGCGTTCTGCCGTGTGCTCGTTCATGGGAACGAAGGCGTCGATGAGTCGCGCGGCCGGCGACCCGGCAAGCGGCGCCTCGCGACCCACGCCGATCACGCGCGCGCCGCGCGCCTTCGCGATCTGCGTAACCGCGCCGCCCACCCCGCCCGACACACCGATCACGGCGATCGTTTCGCCCTCGGCGAGACGCGCGTAGTCGACGGTGCCCAGCCACGCCACCACGAAGTTCACGCCGATCGACGCGGCCTGCGCGTGCGAGAGCGCCGCGGGCTTGCGCGCGAGCGCGGCCACGGGCACCTCGATGAACTCGGCGTGCGTGCCGTCGCGCGTGAAGCCGATGTCGCCGCCCGTTCCCCAGACCTCGGCGCCGAGCCACTCCTCGGGGCCCGCCACCACCACACCGCTGAAGTCGCGTCCGGGCACCCGCGGCGGCACCGTGTGCTCGAAATGGCCGGAGACGTTCTTCACGTCGCTCGGGTTGACCGAGGCGGCGCGCACCTGCACGAGTGCGCTGTCTGCATTGGGCGCGGGCGTCGGCAGATCGACGTACTCAAGCAGGTCGGGTTTGCCAAAGGTTTTGAACTGGATGGCTTTCATGGCTTCTCTCCGTGGGATTGGTTTTCGCGCGACTGCATACGCGTACGCAAGCCAATGTAGGTTGTTGCAGCCCGGTTGTGCGGACAGATGCTTTCGAATTCCGGACAAGGTAACTCTTTAGCTAATTGCTAGCTTGTGTACGGTCACACACAAAACTAGGCACACGCGTGCGTTTCGGCAATGTCAGAATAGCCGCGATCAAACGCAGAGCATCCGTCCCGGCCGCCATCGGCGAACGCGCAGACCGCGCACCCAACATGCAAAAGTTAAAGTCCCTTACCGTGCTGCGTGCTGTTGCAGCGATAACGGTTATCTTCTTTCACATCATGTCGCCGACCGGACACACGTTCGGCGAATTTGGCGTCGACATTTTCTTCGTGATAAGCGGGTTCGTCATCGCCCTCGTGCTGGACAATCCCAAATTGACCACACAGCGCTTTCTCGCGGACCGCATTGCCCGCATTGTGCCGCTGTACTGGGTGCTGACGTTTGGCGTATTCGTCGGAGCACTCGCCGCGCCTGCGTTGTTGAATTCGACGACCGCCGACCTCGGGAATCTGCTGAAATCGCTGTTTTTCATTCCCTATCGCAAGGAAAGTGGCCAGATATTCCCGATGTTGTTCGTCGGCTGGACGCTGAACTACGAAATGCTGTTCTACGTGGTCACGGCCGCCTCGTTGATGCTGGTGCGCCGTCACCGCCTGCTGTTCACTTCTGCGCTGATCCTTGCGATCTTTTGCGCGGCGAAGGCATGGAACTCGCACGGCGTGTTCACCGCGTTCTATTCGAATCCGCGGATATTCGAGTTTCCGCTCGGCTTCATGGCCTATCAGCTCTGGAAGTTCGGAGTCCGGATCAAGCTGCCGCTTGCCGGATGCATGGCAGTTGCAGCCTATGCATGGATGGCCTACATCAACTGGCACGACCTTTCCGACGCACCGTTGCTCTATTACGGCCTTCCGGCTTTCGTGCTGATCGCCAGCACACTGAGCCTGGAGTCGGCGATGGGCTCCGGCCCGTTGACTCGCGCAGCGATATTCATCGGCAACGCGAGTTATGCCATTTATCTGAGCCATCCATATTGTGTAGAAGCCGCGCGCAAACTACTGCCGAAAGCTCTCGACGGCTTTGACACGACTGCGCCGCTCGGAGTGGCGCTGACGATGATCGTCGCTACGGCGATGGGCGCCGCGCTCTACCAGTTCGTCGACTGGCCGCTGCACAGACACGCGCGTCGTCTGTTGCACGCTGTGCCGACCATACGGTTGCGCAGATCCCGCACTCCCGGCGCGAACGACACAGGCACGGGCGCCCAGGCGGAACCGGCCAGCGACGTGCCGGTCAACGAGGACGCGAACTGAACAGCGAAGTGCGCGGGCAGCGAGCGATCAAAGACGGATTCCCGCCCTCCCGGAAGCACATTGCGGAACTCATGCCGCAACGATTCAAAGCGCGTCAACCGGAATCTTCAGATAACGCACGCCGTTGGCTTCGGGCTCCGGCATGCGGCCCGCGCGGATGTTCACCTGGATCGACGGCAGGATCAGGTTCGGCATGGCGAGCGTGCGGTCGCGCGCGGTGCGCATCTGCACGAACGCCTCTTCGCTCACGGTCTCGTTCAGGTGGATGTTGCCGCTGCGCTGCGCGCTGACCGTGGTCTCGAAACAGGGGCCGCGCGAAGCCGGCGGATAGTCGTGGCACATGAAGAGCCGCGTGTCGCCCGGCAGGTCGAGCAGCTTGCGCGCCGAGCGGTAGAGCGTGTGCGCGTCGCCGCCCGGGAAGTCGCAGCGCGCCGAGCCCACGTCGGGCATGAAGAGCGTGTCGCCCACGAACACGGCGTTGCCGATCTGGTACGCGAGGTCGGCGGGCGTGTGGCCGGGCACGTGCAGCGCGCGCGCCTCCAAAGCGCCGACCTTGAACGTCTCGCCGTCCTGGAACAGCACGTCGAACTGGCTGCCGTCCGCGCTGAGCGTCTCGCCCAGATTGAACACCGCGCGAAACACGCCCTGCACGGCGCGAATGTGCTCGCCAATCGCAATGCGCCCGCCCAGTTGCGCCTTCAGATACGGCGCCCCCGAAAGATGATCGGCGTGCGCGTGCGTTTCGAGCAGCCACTCGACGCGAAGTCCGTATTCGCGCACGAATCCGATCACGCGATCGGCCGATTCCGTGGCGGTGCGGCCCGATTTGGGATCGTAGTCGAGCACCGGGTCGACGATCGCACAGTTGGTGCCGCGCCCGGCGTGCACGACGTAGGTGACCGTGGCCGTGACGGGGTCGAAAAAGGGCTCGACGCTCGGTTCGGGTTTTGATAGCTGCGCTGGGTTGGACACTGGATTGGACATCGAGGACTCCACACAAATGACCCTCTATTGAAACACATATTATAAATTTATATAATGTTTTTAGACAAAGTATAATCTGGATCATTGACTTGTAACCTCGTCCGACGGGCCGACCCATGAACTCCCCACTCACTCCCGAAGCGCTCGCGGCCCTGCGCGAATCCGCCGAAAAGTGCTGCGCGCTGCTCAAGGCGCTTGCCCACGAAGACCGTCTCCTGCTGCTTTGCCAGCTCACCGAAGGCGAGCGCAACGTCGGCGAACTCGAGGATCTGGTGGGCGTGCATCAGCCGAGCCTTTCGCAGCACCTCGGCAAGCTGCGCGACGAAGGCCTCGTCGATACGCGCCGCGAAGGCAAATACATCTACTACCGCCTCGCGAGCCCCGAAGTCGTCCAGGTCATGCAGACGCTCTCGAGCCTCTATTGCGGGCGGCTCAAGGTCCATCCGGCATGAGCCTCGACCTCGCTCACTTCACGCCCTACGCCTCGTTCGCGGGCGGCCTGATGATCGGCGCGGCTGCCGCGCTCTTCGTGCTCGTGAATGGGCGCATCGCCGGTATCAGCGGCTTGCTGGGCGGCTTGTTGCCGGGCGCGAGCGGCGAGCGCAGCGTGAATGCCGCGTTCGTCATTGGCCTCGTTGCCGCCCCATTGCTGTGGCGGCTGCGCGCGGCGCTTCCGGCCATGCAGATCGATGCGTCGATGCTCACGCTCGTCGTGGCGGGCCTGCTGGTCGGCGTCGGCACCCGTTACGGCTCGGGCTGCACGAGTGGCCACGGCGTGTGCGGGATCGCGCGCGGCTCGCGCCGCTCGTTCGTCGCCACGGGCGCGTTCATGGCGGCGGGCTTCGCCACCGTGTTTGCCGTGCGTCACCTGATCGGAGGCTGAGATGCGAAAACTCAGCGCATTCGCGTGCGGTCTGCTGTTCGGTATCGGCCTGCTCGTCTCGGGCATGGCCAATCCGGCCAAGGTGCTCGGCTTTCTCGATCTCGCCGGGAACTGGGACCCATCGCTTGCCTTCGTGATGGCTGGCGCAATCGCGCTCGCCGCACCCGCCTTCTGGCTCGCGCGCAGACGAACATTGAGCCTCGCTGGCGCGCCGATTCAGCTGCCCACGTCGCGGCGCATCGATGGCCGGTTGGTTGGCGGCGCCTTGCTGTTCGGCGCGGGCTGGGGGCTCGCGGGCTTCTGCCCCGGCCCCGCGCTCGTCGCCGCGGGCGGCGGTCAGCCGCGCGCCTGGCTCTTCGCCGCCGCCATGCTCGCGGGCATGGCGATTTACGCCGTGCTGGAGCGCCGCCGCCGCTCGCAAGAAGCCACAACAATCAGCACCAAACCGCAATAAAGCAGCACTACGCCGCACCAGCCTCGGGACCAAAACGACATGCAAATCACGCAACACGACGCGCGCTTCGCGAGCGCCGACCAGATCACGCCCGACGACCTCGCCGCCATCCAGGCGGCGGGCTATCGCTCGATCATCAGCAACCGGCCCGATGGTGAGGGCGGCGACGCGCAACCCACGTCGCAGGCGCTGCGCGCCACGGCCTCGCAGCTCGGTCTGCAGTTCGCGTATCTGCCGGTGAAGCCCGGCCAGATCACCGCCGACGACGCTGCGCGCTTCGCCCAGTTGCTGATCGACCTGCCCGGCCCCGTGCTCGCGTACTGCCGCAGCGGCAACCGCGCCACGAGCCTCTATCGGCTCGCGCAGCAAGGCGCACCCACCCAAGCCACGCAAGCCGCGAACGCCGCGCGCGCCGCGACGGCGGCCTGCGCGTGGGAAGGCGAAACCT
This sequence comes from Paraburkholderia sp. CNPSo 3281, assembly GCF_024206515.1. NCBI lineage: Bacteria > Pseudomonadati > Pseudomonadota > Betaproteobacteria > Burkholderiales > Burkholderiaceae > Paraburkholderia > Paraburkholderia sp. CNPSo 3281. The sequence goes on from NZ_JAMBPS010000031.1 coordinate 91,006, forward strand.
GGGACGTCGTCGTGATCGGCGGCGGCACAGCGGGCATCGCCGTCAGCGCGAGCCTCTTGCGCCGCGAGCCGAGCCTGAAAATCGCCATTGTCGAGCCGAGCGATCACCATGACTATCAGCCCGCGTGGACGCTGGTCGGCGGCGGCGCGTACGACGTGACGAAAACGCGCCGGCCCATGGCGAGCGTCATGCCCGCGGGCGTGAAGTGGTTCCGCGCGGCCGCCACGCGCGTCGAGCCGGACGCGAACGTCGTGCAGCTCGACAGCGGCGTGCGCGTAGCCTACCGCCAGCTCATCGTGGCGCCGGGACTGCGGCTCGCGTGGGAGCGCATTGCGGGCCTCACGCAAACGCTCGGCAAGAACGGTGTGACCTCGAACTATCGCTATGACCTCGCGCCCTACACCTGGCAGCTCGTGCAGCAGATGAAGGGCGGCACGGCGCTCTTCAGCCAGCCCGGCATGCCGATCAAGTGCGCGGGCGCGCCGCAAAAGGCCATGTCCCTCGCGTGCGACCACTGGCAACGCCAGGATGTGCTCGGTAAGGTCAACGTGGAGTTCAATCTCGCGGGCGCCGTGCTGTTCGGCGTGGCGACCTTCGTGCCGCCGCTCATGGAGTACGTGAAGCGCTACCACGCGAACCTCGCGTTCTCGTCGAATCTCGTGGCCGTGGACGGCCCGGCGCGCATCGCCACCTTCGAAGTGAAGGATGCGAACGGCAACGTCACGCGTGTGGAGAAGCGCTTCGACATGCTGCACGCCGTGCCGCCGCAGGTTGCGCCCGACTTCATCCGCGACAGTCGGCTCGCCGACGAAGCCGGCTGGTGCGAAGTCGATCACGCCACGCTCCAGCATCCGCGCTATCCGAACGTGTTTTCGCTCGGCGACGTGTGCTCCGCGCCGAACGCCAAGACCGGCGCGGCCGCGCGCAAGCAGGCCGTGATCGTGGCCGAGAACCTGCTCGCCGCACGTGCGGGTGCACCGCTGGCGTATCGCTACGACGGTTACGGGTCGTGTCCGCTCACCGTGGAGAGGGGCAAGGTCGTGCTGGCCGAGTTCGGATATGGCGGGCGTCTCTTGCCGACCTTCCCGCTCGACCCCACGCGGCCACGCCGCCTCATGTGGCTGCTCAAGGCAAGCGTGCTGCCGAGCTTCTACTGGTGGGGCATGCTCAAGGGCCGCGAGTGGCTCACGCGGGCTGCGCGCGGCTGATGAAACTCGAGGGCTAAGGCGCTCGCGCACTTACTGTTCGAATTAGCCCTCGAAATCGAGCCCGCCTAGCAGCACCTCCGGCTCGCCTTGCGTGCGCGAAGCGAAATCGACAGAGCGCGCCGACTCCCATGACGCCAGCTTGCGCCCGGTCGCTTCGAGGTAGTGCTCGAAGCGCGCTTCGCCGCCGGGCTCCATGAGGCGCTCGACCTCCTCGGCGTCCCAGGTCAGTGCGACGTTCAGCGGATACACATACGGATGCCGGTGCTCGTTCGCGACGCCGCGCAGACGCACGCGCGTAGGGTGCCCGTGCCCGGCGTTGGGCACGACATCGACGTGCACCGAGGGGCCGAATTGTTTCGCCAGCTTCGCCGCAATGCGCGGTGCGAATTCTTCCTCGAACCGGCGAACGGCTTCGATACTCATGCGCGGGGCACTCCACTGAGGATTGACTGCGGGTTAAGGCACGGCGGGTTGCGACTGATTCGCGCAACTGCATCGCGCAACCCGCACGCGATTCGCCGCGACCGTGCAGCCCGTCGTCCCGGCATCCTACCGCGCCGCCGGCAGGTCAGCCAATGCCCGACAGCGCAGCGCCGCTTAGCCTCCTCACGCCGCGCGTCGCTCCCGCGCGGCCACGAGGCTGCGTACGCCTTCGAGCGAATACACGCCGAGCGCGACCCAGATCGCGCCGTAACCCACGGCGCGCACCGCGCCGAACGGCTCCCCGTAAACGAGCACGCCGGTGAGCAACTGCAGCGTGGGCGTGACGTACTGGATCAGACCGAGCATCGACAGCGGAATGCGCCGCGCGGCCGCGCCGAAGAGGAGCAACGGAATCGCCGTGATCGGGCCGGAGGCCGCGAGCAGCAGTTGCAGCCCGCGCGAGGCATGCGTGAAGTGGCTCGCGCCCGCGAGGCCCACGATCGTCAGATAAACGATCGCAACGGGAAAGAGAAGAACCGTTTCGAGCGCGAGGCCTTCGAGCGCGCCGAGCTGCGCGGTCTTGCGCAGGAGCGCATAGCCGCCGAAGGTCACGGCGAGCGCGAGACTGATCCAGGGTGGCGCGCCGTTCTGCCAGGTGAGCCACACGACGCCCGCGGTGGCCAGCGCCACGGCGGCCCATTGCAGCGGGCGCAGGCGCTCGCGCAGGAACGCATAGCCGAACAGCACGTTGATGAGCGGATTGATGAAATAGCCGAGGCTCGCCTCGACGATGTGCCCGGCGTTGACGGCCCAGATATAGGTGCCCCAGTTGGCCGAGAGCAGCACGGCGCTCGCCACGAAACGTCCGAGCAGGCGGCGGTCGCGCAGCGTGGGCCCAAACCAGCGCCAGTGGCGGCGCACGACGAGCACGGCGATCACGAACACGAGCGACCACGCCATGCGATGCGCGAGCATTTCGAGCGCGGGGATCTGGTGCAGCGTCTTGAAGTAGATGGGGAAGAGCCCCCAGAGAACGAATGCAGCGAACGCGTAGAGGATGCCGGGATTCATGTCGGATTCTGATTATGGTGGCGCCAGTCCTGCGCGGCGCTGTTCGGCACGCGCCTGCGCGAGAAGATACGCTGAAGGCACGTGAAGCTGCGAGCCGGCACCTGGCCCGCATCGCCCCTGGGTCCTTGCGAAGGCAATTGAAAGTCAGGCGGAATGCACCCGATTTCGCTTAACCCTGCGCCAAGCCGCCGGTTTTGCGACAATAGCGGATTTTCGCCGCCCCCCTTGGCCGTTGTCCAGCCTGACGCGCCGCTTACGGCGCGCGCTGTTCTCAACGCGGCAGGCGACGGCGTAGCCCCCTGAACCGGCCTCCTCGCGCGCGATGTCCTTCCCCCATATCGATCTGCTGTATTCGCTGTCCGGCCTGTTCGTCGGATTTCTGGTCGGCCTGACCGGCGTGGGTGGCGGCTCGCTGATGACGCCGATCCTGGTCCTCCTCTTCCACGTGCACCCGGCCACGGCAGTCGGCACCGACCTGCTTTATGCGGCCGCGACCAAGTCGGCGGGCACGCTCGTGCATGGGCTCAAGGGTTCGGTGGACTGGCGCGTGACGCTGCGGCTCGCGGCCGGCAGCGTGCCCGCCGCGACGATCACGCTGATCCTGCTGCACCGCTATGGCATGGACACGCCGCGCGCCGGGCATCTGATCCAGGCCGTGCTGGGCGCGGCGCTGCTCGTTACGGCCGTGGCGCTGATTTTTCGCCCGCAGCTCGCTGCGTTCGCCTCGCGCCACCGCCACGGGCCGGGCGAAGCGCGCACGCTCTTTTTCACGATTCTCACGGGTGCGGTGCTCGGCGTGCTCGTCTCGCTGACCTCGGTGGGCGCGGGCGCCATCGGCGTGACCGTGCTGCTGCTGCTCTACCCGGCGCTGCCCACCGTGCGCATCGTCGGCTCCGATGTCGCGCACGCCGTGCCGCTCACGCTCCTCGCGGGCGCCGGCCACTGGCTGCTCGGCTCGATCGACTGGCACATGCTGCTTTCGCTCTTGTGCGGCTCGCTGCCCGGCATCGCGATCGGCAGCCTGCTCTCCTCCAAGGCGCCCGAGAAGCTGCTGCGCGTGCTGCTCGCCGCGACGCTCACACTCGTGGGCGTGCGGCTCGTGCTCTCCTGAACGCGGCGCACGCCCCACTCGCCGCGCACCTCGTGCGCTTTAGGAGTGGGGCGCCTGGCGGAAAAACCGCCCGTTGAGATCGACCTCGAACTGGCGCAGCCATTGACCGCGGGCGTCGATGCGGTAAGCCTGCGCCCAGGCGCCGCGCCGCACGATCAGCATGTCGCCATGCTCCGGGTCGTTGGGGTCGGCTTCGCCTCGAATGTCGAACTGCATGGGCGCGAAGCCGTGCCGCGCACAGGCCAGCTCGAAGGCCGCGCGGTCGACGAGCGGCAAGTCGGTATAGGTATGAATGGTCATGGCGATTTCCAGCTTTCCAGCGATGAGGCCGCGCTCGACCTCGGGAAAGACGCGCGATACCCACGGTATACCCCCAACGGCGGGAAGACTGTGTGTCAAGCTACATTTTGGCGGCCGCAGTGCAACATAACGCAATCGCATGCCGCTTGCGTTTGCGGGCTGCGGGTTTACGCGCTAGGCGTACAAGCTGCCGGCTTCGAGCGATAACTGCCCCCAAGCCCACGCCAACCGTACGCCTGCCAGACCGATGCGCACAAAAAAAGCCCGGTCTGTAGCGGCCGGGCTTTTTGCTGTTGCTTGAGCACAGGCGCCCCGTTTCCAGGGCGCGCTGCTGCGTTTATTGCTCCACTCTGACCGTCAGCTTGTTCGACACCGACGTCACGCCAGGCACACCCTTCGCGACTTCTCCAGCCTTGTCGATCTGGCCCTGATCCGGCACCGTCCCGGTCAGCGTGACAGCGCCACCGTGCGAGCGCACGTTGAGCTTGGAAACGTCGAGGCCTTGGGTCTTCGAGAGCGCCTTGCGCACCGTGTAGCCCAGCTTGCGGTCGGCCTTCTTGGCCGAGGTGGCCGGAGCGGCCATGGCGGCGGCGGGAGCACTTGCCGACTCGTCCTGCGCGTACGACGCGCTGCAAGCCACCGACAGGCACAGTGCCGCGCCCAGCGTCTTCAGAATAGCGACCGATTTCATGTTTTCTCCTTGTGTCTTCGCGTTGTTGCGGGTGTTGCCTGGAATAGGACCGCCTGCCTTGCCAGCGGACGGCTCGAAGGCCGCCCGTCAGTCACGGTCTGACGGCTTCGTTACCACTACCGATGACAGCGCACGGCGCGCAATGCGCACGTACACGGCCAGGGTCTGGACGCGATGCGAGAGGCAAGGATGAAAGGACGTCGAACTACACGGCTTCGAATTACACGACTTCTTAAGCCCGCCCGGACAGGTCTGCGCCTGTTTCGTGTTTGTTATGCGAGGCGCGGCAGGCGAATCACAATTTAGCCTGGCCGCGCCACAAGCGCAAAGAGTTTAGCGCAGGCGCATGGAGCATGCGCTCAAGGTGTTTGGCGAGCCACGCGAGCATGCCGCCGCAACGCCGATTCTCATGTACCATCGGCTCCACAGAGCCCGCGCGGCGCGCGCGCCTGAGCCGACCCGGCGCCAGCGCCGGACCCGACGCGGACCCGACCCGCACTCCCCCGAAC